>CBDTZI010000056.1:0-12067 GCA_965364865.1 uncultured bacterium
ATGATTTGATATAGAGATAGCTGGGATCCCCATGGGCACCGTTTTCCAGGCACCCCAAGAGCGTAAGCGGACCGACGCAAAAGATCACGCTGGCGGTTAAAAATCCTTCCGCAAATTTGTGGCTATCCTGACCGGCAAATCGTTGGTGGATTATCTTACCCAGAGATTCAACTCGCTCATGCAATCGTAACGCCGTACCCAGAATCGAACCCAGAATTAACGAAAAAATCATCACCATCGCCACACGAGCGCCGTGCGTCTGCGGATCGGACACCAACGGATTGTAATAAGCAAGAACATCTCTGAAATCGACAATGGCGTCGATTCCCAAGGCAATCGTAACCAACCCCAACGCACTGAGAACGATGCGGCTATATCTTTCGGGAGTTTTGGAAGCGAAGCTTAATCCCGCCAGGCTGCCCACCACGACCGTCAACACATTGACAACCGTTCCGTTGAGAATCTCCCACATCGTTACACTCGTTCAACCTGTTTTGTAGACGAACTGTTTTTGGTCATCGATTTTTTTCCATCGCGCAATCGATTGACGATCATGTGTAATCGATGCGACACGGTATGTTCTTTCAAAATCGCTTCGCGCGCCAGGGTAAGCTGATCCTGATGTTCATGAGTTGAAATCAATCGCTGAGTCAGCCGGGTCAGCTCGTCCGTCGTTCGATAGGCATGAATATACGCCAACACCGAAGACAGATCGGGGTATTGATCCTGCCACGATGATTCCGTGGCTCGGTAGATCACATGCACACCGGCACACATCGCGTCCAGCGCCAGCTGCAACGATGAGAGTGTATGATCGGTGACCACTAAAACCTTTACGGTATGAAACAGATGATTCAAATCCTGATCAGCTGGAATATCTCCACCGGTGATCCACGCCGAGGTTTGATTTTTGGACCAGCCTTGCCCCCATGTACCCACCTGATAACCCGCTCGTACAAGCGTATCCGCCGTGGTTTTTGCGATCACCGATGGTGCAAGCTGTTGTCGCAACAGCATCAAAAAATGATCTGAGATTTTGGGATCATCGACTGTGGTTCCACTGCGCTGTTGTGCACGTTGAAAAATATCAGCCGCATAGTCTGCCTGATATTGATCCACCTCACCCGCGATGAGTTCGCGCATCGCGTTCCACAATTGGATGTGGCTGTTCAATTGAATTCCACAAGCCCGGGCTTCATCATCAGGTAAATTCATCACCATCGCGACGTCAAACTTCCGAGGTGGTTCCCGTTCATCCCGAGTCGATGCGGTGAAAAAAACCGTGTCATCCGCAGCGACTTCACATCGAATCAGCTGTGATGATGGGATACCGGCGTCACTGAGAATGTCGTATTGATTTGACGACGTGATCAACACCACCTCTTGCGAAGCCAATTCCAACGCGCTTGACGTTGACACCATCGTATCGGGCAACATCCAAGCTGCGACAGGTAGATCATCGGGCAACAACGGACGTAGCGATTCCGCACCGGCCTGAATGGATAACACCCAGTCCGCTGACGCTTGTTCAATCGTTTGCAATCGTGCAGCCAGGTGACATCGATCCGGCTGATCCGGTATGGAAGATTGATATTTCCACCCATCTCGATCCAAAGATCGACACAATCTGTCAGCAAACTTGCTTGTTTGAAGGCTAATATCCGAGCTGATGATCGCTACTTGCGGTAAGCTCGATGTAAATTCGGGATGTCGATGACGAAGGTGTTGCAACGATTCTTGCATACACTCCGAATGAATCGCCATTACCTTCTGTCCGCCAGTTTCAAGCTGATGTTGACACTGAGCAAAAGTCACGGGCGGACATTGCGGCACCAACGCCATGCGTCGTGGAAATTCGTAGCCCGGATGCGATCGAAAAAACGCTTGAATGTTCGATTCAAATTGATTTTGTAAAATAACCACCAAACGCCCGGAAGTAAGCAGCTGCGAATAGTCATAGAGTTGAAACACCAGCTTGATGTGTGCGGGATTTTTCTCCATCACAAAAAGAGCGGCGTGCTTCGGCAAATGACTCAACAACACGATAGGCTCTACACCGGTCTGAAAACCAGGCAGCGCGATGTTGCCCCCTTCATATCGAAAGCCACTGAAAATTTCCGCAGCGCTGATGGTGGGTGTGGAGGAATACCCCAGCCAATGTTTTTTCCCTGTTTCATCCGCGATCAGAAAGGATTGACTCCCGTCTCGACCGGTGGCAGGTTTAATGGTTTCAGGAATAAGAGCCGCGTCGACAAGATCGGCGACGTCCGGCTGAGATTTGCGAAGCCCGGAGATATTGTTGTTGTATCGATCCGTCGAATCAACCGTCAATCTTTTATCATCCGTTAAGAAAAATCCGATTTACACCGAAGAGCCACTACTAAGCATCATCATGAATAAAAAAATGACCCATCCGATCCAGGCCGTGGTAACCAACGCAAGCGGCCATTTGGGTATGGGGGGAGAATCGCCCATCGGGACAGTGGGGTCTTCCCAGTTGAACCAACTTTTTTTTTCCTTCGCGGGTTCGCTTTGTTCGACGGTCTGCGGTTTTTCCAATGTCTCTACACTCATCCGTGATTCTCGATGCTAAAGAAAATTTATGATTTCGAACTTACTTTTTCGGTACTCGTATCGTCACCGGAATTTCCAGATGCTCGAAACCTTCAATCGTTGAACTCATGGTCAACTTCGCCTGATGCGTACCTTCAGGAAGTGTACCGGATAACCAGACATCAAGATAGCGGATATGTCGATATCGACCGGTTTCATCCCAGTTGATCTGAGCGGTGACCGCTTTATTCGAGCATTGAATATCCGCAATTTTCAGCTCCGATCGCACCGGCACCTGTATTTTCACAAGCCTCTGAACCCCCTTCGGAGTCCCGTCCTGGACAAGATAAATCAAGGGCGGATCAATAGCTAATGGTTCGGCGATGTTGCCATAGACCGGAATATTGATCACCGGTTGATCAACCGAACTGGTAATCAATCGCAAATTGGTTCCAAAGGGTCCTGGCGGTACATCTTCGCGCAGTTTTATTTTCACACGATAACGTGTTTGCGGAGGAGCACCGGATAATGGGCCGAAGGAAGTTTCAAACATTCCGTTTTCCTGAATCTCGATAATTTCAAACGGACTTCTATCTGTGGAATGAACGATCACCGGAGATAAATTCTTTCCCGGCAATGAAATCTGACGTGTGGTATCGATGACTCTGGGTTGCCACGCGATGTCACCGACCACTCTAGCACGAACCACCATCTCATACTGTAGCGGGATCCCCCCCACGCTGAAAGTAATGGTCACGTTGGCTTGCAATTTACCCATCGGAGCCTCGTCCGCCGCCGTAATGAAAATACGCTGACCGATCCGCACACCATGTTTGAGAGGCTCGTAAGTAAATCGAAAAAGATCCTTCTGCTCGGAAATGATTTCGGAAATTTCCAGTGTTTGTTGATTGTCCACGGGCGTCATATCAATCGTCTTGGTCGCGGTTTGTCCACGCTGCAGGGAACCCAGGTTGGCAAAGCCGGAAGGCTTCACCATATAAAGACGATAAACGCTGGCATGAAATTTCAGTTTCAAATCCGGTTCAGCGGGATCATTACTATAAACCGTAATCGTTTTGAGTTGCTCACTCCTTCGCCCCTTGCTGTTGTACTCCGCGTTGATGTCCACCGAGCCGCCGGGAGGAATAATTTTATCCTTTTCATCCAGCTGAATTACCGTACATCCACACGCCGCCTTGGTGCTTGTAATGATTAAATCCGCATCACCTTGATTCACCAGTCGCCAGCGAACGGGAACAATGGAGCCTTCCAACACCCGGCCCAATTCCTGAGTACGTTGTTCGACATACAGCCTGGGCTGGTTTTTCGGGGCTGCGATTCCAGGAGGAGGAGGTAGCTGTCCTATGGCCTGCGAGGTGAATAGCCAAACAGAAAACAACACTACATAATGTCTACGTACCATTCCATCTCCCATCGTCATAACAAACAAAAACCAACGCCCTTCTACCTACAACTACCATTGTACGCAGAATCGCCCTGGTCGAAAAGTAACATATTGGTTTCAAGCCTGGAAACGATCCGCGTCTATTTTGACCAGGACTTTAGGGTACAAGAAGTTCAAGGTTGTGTACCCGGGGACCGTCATTCATCTCGCGCAGGACCAATCGTACCTTTCTGCCGATCAGATTGGCCCCTTTGCTGATTCGATACTCGACGGTCTGTGTATCGCCGGGTCGAAGATTGACAAAGGGACGATATTGACGTTCACGACCCGGGACCGCCGCAGAGCCCCTAAAACTTAACACTTCCTGAGACTGATTGGTTACGACATGACGTAGTCGCAGGTCTTCCCCCTCCACCACCGCCATGCCCCGTACCTCAACATCCGACAATCCAAGTTCAAACGTGAGTGGGATCTCCATATAGTGAGAAGTGTCCGGTAACGTCACCTGAGCAACAATCGTTTTCTTACCCGCAGGCTCACTGTGTGGATACCGAATATGTAATGCAAATTGTTCCATCCGTTGAGGCCTGATGTTGAAATTCAGTCGAGACGGAAAAATTTCCCAGGATGAGGGTGCTTTCAATTCGATTCGCCCCGCCACCGGCATGGTTCCCTGATAGGTCACGTCAATATGCATCTCTACCGAGTCCTTACCCGAAATAATATGGACCGGTTTGATGACCAGCGCGGACTGAAAATCAATCAGCCAGCGATCGACGTTGTCAATAAGAACAGGCATCGATGTTAACCGAATTTTCTGTCGGCCTCGTGAATCGCGTGGAAGATGATATTGAATCCCCCAGAGATCTGTCATGGTCGAAGCTTTGCCTAATTGCAATACATGTTCGCGGCCCTGGCTTGTACTCTTTTCATCCCACATCACCAGTATACTTTTTTCACCTTGATGAAAAGTCAGCGCATACACGCCATCCTCAACCTGTAACACAGGGCCGGGCATGGCATCGCCGAGTACATCCGCAATCGTTCGCAGCAGAATGTAAGTTTCCTTCGGCTCGACGATTGGCCCCTGAGAGGTTTGAACGGTATTCCAGGTCTGGGGGACATACACCGTTGAAGCTCCCGCATGCCTGGCTATTAACACTCGTTGCGCCCAATCGGCGAGCAGCGGGAGCCGCTCGTATTGAATATTTTTCAAGGGTTCAACGTAGGCGCTCACACGATCATATCGCTGCTTTTTCAATTCCTTGAGTTGCTGATAGTATTTTTTTCGAGGAAATTCTTCATGCAGCGTTAAGGTGATCTGATCTACCGGCAATTTTTTTATGTTGTCGTCAAACTCGGTGGAGATCGGCGAAATCAATGCGGGAGCCGTGATATATCTACGCATCGCTTCACGCAGTTGCGAAGCTGCCTGATCAAATTTTTTCAGCTCGATCGGCTTGGATCGGCCATCTCCTCCAATCTGCCAGTTTCGATAGGCGCTGGCGTTCGCAGCTAAGATGATGGCTAAATGTTCTTCCCACAACGTACGATTATCACCTAGTAAGTCCAGCAACGGTCTTACATACGGACCACTGTTTCTTACGATAGGCCCCGGCGGTCCGAACAGTACACCCGTTAACGCAAAACCATTTTTAACCAGTTTTTGCAATAAACGATCCGTCTCACGTCGCTGGCGAACACTGGTGACTTCTTCCGCCATTCCCGTCCAGACAGGCAGCTTCACCGATCGGACGGCCTGATTCATCAGCAAATTAATTTCGGTATCAACATCGATGCGACTTTTGGGATCCACCACAACACCAAACGATCTCACCAGTAATTCAGATACCTGATGTAACGGTTTGACCCTGGCAAAAGATAACGATCGCGAAACGATCACCTGTTTACCGGCATAGACATCCAATCGTACACTGTAAATACCCGGTGCTAAATGATCTACGAGAATTTGAACAGGCTCGACGGTCTCTTCGACAACCACACCAATCATGTGTGTTTCTACCAACCCGCCATCACCTGCACGAATCGATAAATTCCCCTCAAGCGTGGTATCCTGATAATCCGCCAGAGTCACAAACAATGACGGTTTATTGTCATCGGATAAGATATTTCCCAGTTCGGAGGTTTTCAGTTCGGCACGTGGCAATGAATAAATCGTAATATCATCAAACCACGCCCCGCCAAACACATCCACGCGAGAGATGTGACGCTTGGGCATCACCGCGGTCTGCCAGGTGGATTCCTGCATCACCCAGGCAGCCAGTCCGATCGAATACGCACGCGAAGGCGGAGAGGACAAAAACATCTCGATCTTAATCCAACCCCCCGGCCTGGCATCTTGACTGGAAACATAACGAGATCGAACCAACGTCTCGGGCATTGCCTGGCCCTGTTCATCGATAAAATGTCCACTCAAGCAAGCTCGGGCGTGCTGGAGTTTGTCCGGACGAATATACGCTTCAATTCGATAATCCGTATTGGTCAAAATTCGCGTATCCAGACCCACATACTGGTACGATACGTTTCGCCCTTCGGAAGATAAATGAAACGAAGGCGGAGCGTGATGGCCAATCTCTACATCAAACTTGCCGTACGCATAGTGGGGAAACTCTCGAGGCTTCAGCGGCTCCCAAAACATGGGTAAATCTTCGAGGTTACCCGCAGATCGCTCGTTGAAATCGAACTGGTGGATCACCCGGGTAGGCTTGCGACCAAAAGAATTCAACGATTGTGCTTGAGCCGTGTGAGTAACCATGACAAGCCAAACCAGCACGAACACCAACCCGACACACTTCCCTATAAACTGTTCATTTCGCAATCTGCGCATATTTTTATCCTCTATTGATTGAATTATCGGCGGCGGGGTTCACTCAGGTTAGATCAGCCAGCGAGAAGAGTGTAACCCGGAGGATGTGCTTACCGCAGTATCGAACCGGACCAGCCGCAAGGTTTCCACATGGGCAATTCCCCTTTTTCAGTGTTGTGAACTCCATTGTTTGCGGACTTTGACGGGTGCAACTATTATGCGCAGATCATGCCTTCACTTTACGATACCAGAAGATACCTCACGAACTTCGATTCGAAGCGTATGGGGCATATTGTCACCGATGTATTGATCATTGGCAGCGGCGTCGCGGGTTCGCGGGCAGCGATCGAAGCAGCCAGGCATGGCTCGGTCACAATGATCTGCAAACAATCTTTCAACCAATCCGCAACGCATCACGCTCAAGGTGGGATCGCGGGTTCAATCGACGCCAACGACTCCGAACAATCACACTACAACGACACCATGAAAGTCGGATGTAAACTCAATGACGAAAACGTGGTAAAACGCCTGGTCAAGGATGGACCACAACGTATTCAAGAATTGATCCAATGGGGGTTCGACGTTGACCTGGTCAATGACAAACCCGAGCTGGGTCGAGAAGGGGGTCACTCCGTGAATCGGATTGTCCACGCCCACGGAGATCAAACCGGGCGCGAACTCGTTAGAACTCTGAAGCAACTCGTCGAGCAAAATCCGTCCATCCGCGTCTTTGACTATTGCTTCCTGCTTGATTTTATTGTGATCGATGGCACATGCCTGGGTGCGGTCGTGTTCAACAAACAGCATGGCCACCAGCTGCTCTGGGCGAAGCAGACCATTTTGGCGTCGGGTGGGTGCGGTCAAATCTGGCGCGAAACCACCAACCCCCCTGTCTCCACCGGCGACGGAATGGCTGCGGCCTTTCGTGCGGGCGCAAAGCTTTGCGATATGGAGTTTATGCAGTTTCATCCAACCACGCTTTATGTTGCGGGCTCGGGTCGGGCGCTGATCTCCGAGGCGGTTCGCGGTGAAGGAGCACACCTGGTCGACGAAGACAGCCATCGCTTTATGAAGGATTATCACGACGACATGGAACTCGCCCCACGCGACATCGTCAGCCGAGCGATACATCAACATATCTACGAAAATCGATTGAAATGTGTCTTTCTCGACGTTCGACACATCAAGGGATTTGAAACACGGTTTCCGCACATCACGCAACTGTGTGCCGAGTTTAATATCGACGTGACCAAAAATTTGATACCCGTTCGACCCTCTTCGCATTACATGATTGGCGGGGTCGCGGTGGATATTGAAGGCCGAACCTCAATCGAGGGATTGTATTCTTGCGGCGAATCCGCCTGCACGGGCGTTCACGGCGCCAATCGATTAGCCAGTAATTCTTTGTTGGAGGGATTAGTGTTCGGCGCGATCGTGGGCGAAAACGCCGGTCAAAATGAGAACCACAATTCCTTGGGAGCACGCGTACAACGTATTGCGAATGTCAACCCTGTATCACCGCGTACCGAGCTTGATCTGCCCGACATCAAAAATTCACTGCGTAGTGTGATGTGGCGAAACGTGGGTATCGTGCGCAGTAAAGATCGGTTGGCGGAGATGTGCGACATTCTCGAATTTTGGGGCCATTACACGTTGGACAAAACGTTCGACAGCGTGTTTGGCTGGGAGGTGCAAAACCAGTTGACCCTGGCCCGGCTGATCGCATTATCTGCACTTGCAAGAAATGATTCCGTCGGCGTACACTATCGATCCGACGCCACCAATAACGAAACAAACAGCGCAACGAAGAACGAAGTGCCAACCCCCTACCACCTATCCATTACCCGCAATGAATCGGGTTCAAAACCCATAATAAAATAAAAACGGCAAAAGTCTAAATATCGAAAAGTCAAAATATGGGCGGCATGGGCAAACTTGTTTGCCTGTGTATTTAGTGCTTGGGTGCCACGGTCAAGCTTTGCTTGTCCGTGTGATGTAACGTCGCCCCCTGCCGGGGGTCTGTGACCCCTCGTGGGCGGCGCACCGAGACGCGCCCGTAACAACGAATCACGGGTGCCCCATTCTTGCGAAGCAAGGGTGGGGGACGGATTTATTTTTTCGTGGCCACCAAAATCAAATCACCCTGCTTTTCAACGTCAAACATATCACGATTATAATTGCCCCAGATTTCGTCGATGTGTAACCCGGCCGATTCACAACATGCTTGAAATTCGTCCAGCTCCAACGGATACAACTGACCGCTATACGCTCGCTGGTGCCAGCCGTCGTCGTTCCACACCGTAACATTGGATACCCTTACGAGTTTGTCATCAAAGTGAAACTGTCGAATCGAGATGTATTCCTGAGAGTCAACATTCGTAACGCGTGGCCCGCGTACACACGGTATCTCCAATCGCATCGGCGCGAAATTCAAAATCTGCACGAACAACCGCCCACCACTACGCAAGCACTTGGCAAAATTATTAATCGCAGAGGCGACCCCTTCGCGCGAACCTGCAGCCGCCAATGCGTTCGCCTGAGAAAAAATGCCGTCGAACCCGCCACCGAGCGTTTCAAACATCGAATCATATTTTTCGCATACGAATTTGATTTCGCCCGTGCAGGATGTTGCGTTTTTTCTTGCGACCTCAAGCATGGCTTCGCTGGCGTCCAGGCCGGTCACACGATATCCCATGTTAGCCAGTTCAATCGCCTGATGTGCGGTACCGCATCCGGCGTCGACGAGACCGCCCTCACCCGGCTCGCCCAGCACATCCATCAACACGGGTAATTCACGTTTGAGTCGAGCGTTCCAGTTGATTGAACGATCGTACCAATCCGCACGAATAAACAAATCATCGTTTTGTGTATGTTTTGACATGCAAAAATTATATGTCGCCAATACCACGATGACAACAACTGACGGCATGGCTGAGGCTCACACGCATGAGTTGCGTGAGCATGTTTCGCTGGAAAGATCAGCAGATCACGAACAAAACACGTTCCACAACTTAAACAATCCCAAACCGCCCACCACCAACACAACCACCACACCCAGGACATTACTCAATGAGCGATTCGTAAAGTTTCGCAGCAGCTTTTTTTGATTGACCGCAACCAATAAAAAAATCGCTATCACCGGCAGTAAAATTCCATTAGCTGCCTGAGCAAAGATAATCGCCTGTATGGGTTTGCGACCGACTGCAGCCAAAATCGTACCCGTCAGCAAAATCACAAGCCAGATCATACGAAACCGTCTGGACTTCATGTTTCGATCCCAACCCAACGCGCCACATGTGGCATACGCCGCTGCCAGTGGAGCTGTCACCGCCGAAGTCAGGCCAGCTGCGAAAAAACCAAACGCAAAAAACCATTTGGCGGCACTCCCCAATAGCGGTTGTAACTGCTCAGCCATGTCAGCCGGGCTGGAGATGGTCCGACCCTGTTTGTAAAATACCGCAGCTGTACACAACACCGCCAGTGTAATCATTCCGCCCAGCGCAACAGATAAAAACGTATCCCAGCGTACTTCTTTGAGTGATGATTCCAGCGGCAGTGAAGCGGGCCACTTTTCGGTCACAGAGCTGGCATGAAGAAACAAATTGTAAGGCACCACCGTCGTACCGATCAGCGCGATGATGGTCAGGAGCGAGTTTTGCGGTATTTGCGGCTGAAGCAATCCACGCAATACGTCGGATGTATCGGGCTTACTCATGATCGCGGTAACCATAAAAACGACGCCCATCCCACCCACAAGCGACATCAACAATCGCTCAATACTTTTGTATCCTCCCCCGATGAGGATCGTCATCGAAACACAGCCCACCACAATCGCCCATATTTTTCGTGACACACCGGTCACCATTTCCAAACCCAGACCCGCACCGGTGATGTTGCCCATTTCATAGGCGGCGCTGCCCAGCGTAATGGCGGAGACCACAAGAAGAATGGAAAGGATTCGAGGGACGGGTGAGCTGAACGTTTCACGCAACGCTTCGCCGAGACCGTGGCGAGTCACCAGACCGAGCCGGGCGGCCATCTCCTGCAAAATAATCGTGGCGAACACAGAAAACAGAATCGCCCACGCCAGCGCAAACCCGAACGTCGCACCCGCAGCGGTGGCTGTTGTAATCGTACCGGGTCCGATGAAAGCGGCGGTGACCAACAGTCCCGGACCAAATCGTTTGAGTGGATTCATGACGAGATTATCTAAACTGAGCCGCAGGTTGAATAAATCCCGACTTGTCGGGAGCCTACGCGGATACACAATGGAGAAACGCGTCAGAGTAGAGCAAGCTTATTTTTCGTTCAACAACGACAGCGCCAGTGAAGTCATACATTTGACGCCGGTTTGAATGGTCGGCTCGGCGTCGGGAGTGTATTTACTCGAATGAAGCGATGGCAATGGCGGTCCGTCTGGTTTCATACTCGCCTTGTACACTTCCTTATGCACGCTGCCCAGCCAGAAAATAAATCCGGGCACTTTCAGATGAGCGGGAAAGCGGCCAAAATCCTCGCCCCCCATCACCGGCTTACGCTTCATCACGCGACCCGCACCGAGCACACGTTGAAAAACCTCGGCAGCAGCTTCGGAAAGTTCCGGATCGTTAAACGTAGACGGTGTGAATTCATGATCGCGTACGATCACGTCGGGATCACGTTCACAGCCCATCGCACGGGCGGTGTGGATCGTGACCTCACGAATCCCGTCCAGCAAAATGTGTCTGGTTTCCGGGGTATACGATCGCACGGTGATCTGTAATTTTGCTTCGTCGGAGATGATGTTGTGTTTCGAGCCGCCGTGGATCGAACCCACGGTGATCACACCGGGTTCAAGTGGATCCACGCGACGACTGACGATGGTTTGTAGCGACACAACAATCTGAGCGGCTGTCACAACCGGGTCAATCGCCTCGTTGGGACGCGAACCATGCCCCCCTCGACCAAACACCGTGATGTCTACCGAGTCTACATTGGCCAACGCCCAACCCGGAGTGTAAGCCACCGTGCCCGCGGGATGACCCGCTGAAACGTGTAACGCGATGCAGTAATCTGGTTTTTTATGTCGATCGAACATTCCGTCCTCGATCATCTGCAACGCACCCACTCCGATTTCTTCCGAAGGTTGAGCGACGATCATCACCGAACCACTCCATTGATTACGCATGTGAGCGAGAACCTGTGCGGTTCCCAACAACGAAGTCTGATGCACGTCGTGACCGCAGGCGTGCATGACGCCCACTTCCTGGCCGCTCGCAGATATCGATTTCACTTTGCTTGCG
>CBDTZI010000057.1:0-12025 GCA_965364865.1 uncultured bacterium
GTATTGCTGCGGCGTGTCAATATCTATAACCACACCGGCATCGGCTGTCTCCACCGTCACCACTTCGTCGGGAAATTTCTTCATTAAAGATCGTAGACCATCGTCGAGAAGATTCAGTTCGCGTTTGTAGGCGTATGGAAAGATGATGGGGTGACCTTTTTTTCCGTTATACGATGCGATGACGATGCGCTTTGAGTTTTGATTGAATTTTTCGATGCATCGATTCAGGGTTTCTGCGGCCAGGGTAGGCATATCCGCGGGTACGATCATAATTCCATCGGAGTCATTCGGGTGAATTGTTTTCTGTAGTTGTTCAAGCCCGATGATAATCGAATCCAACATTTGGCTGCGTTCGTCGTCGTTGATGGCACTGTGCAATCGATCATCTTCGGGCAGTGCCAATTCATTTTGGAGGTCGCTACGCGTGACGACGATTGTCACCATAACTTTTGTCGAAAGTATGGTGCGAACGACCGAGCCGATGAGGGTGGTGTCTTGAAAGGGGAGCGTTTGCTTGGGTTGACCCATACGACGCGACATCCCCGCAGCTGGGATGATGGCAAAGATGCGATGTTCGTTGTTTTCGTTGGTTGACATTGTTCTACCGTAATGAAGTTGACAATCCTCTTGAGAACTATTGATTCTTAACCGCTGATATAGTTAATCGCGATCGCGAAACACTGGCGGACAAGCCGCCTGTAGCACCCGCCATCCGTAACTCCCACCGTCACACATGGACAAACAAGTTGGTCCATGGCACTCATTATTTTAGAATCCATCTATGCCGGAAACGGACCTTCGACCATTTTGTGATGATCCGCTCGGCGCGTTTCAACCAGTTGGGCTGCGATGCTCAGAGCGATTTCATCCGTAGTGACGGCTTTGATGTTCAATCCGATCGGCGCGTGAACGGTTGCGAGTTGCTCGTCAGTCGCACCGCCGTGCTTGAGGCCGTCGAAAATTACTTTTATTTTTCGCCGACTGCCAATCATGCCGATATATTTCGCACCAGAATTCAGCACCGCCCGTAACGCTTCTTCGTCGTGATTGTGACCCCGCGTGACGATTACAATATATGTGTTGGCGTCTATGGTTTGCTCGCCCAGGGTTTGTGCGATCGGTCCGACAATGGGTTTCATCGGCGATGGAAAACGCTGGTCGTTGGCGTAATCACTTCGGTCGTCGATCACGGTCAAATTAAAACCGAGCGAAGCCGTCATCTTGGCAAGCACTTTGCTGATGTGGCCCGCACCGACGATGATGAGTGTGGGTTCGATGTCGATCGAAATTTTATATTCTGTATCGCGATCCTCTTTTTTCACTCTGACAGGAATCACCGCCGATTTTCCCGAACGGATATCATCGACCGCCTTTTGATATGGAGCCAATTTTTCGAGCGAATTTATCGCGTAGATGGCGACGTCCAACTGACCGCCACAGATCATTCCGTCGTCGTAGCCGAAATCGTGATCGAGTTGAAACGTAACGAGTTGACTCTGTCCGCACTGCAATAATTCATGCGCCTGTCTTCGCACGTCGGCTTCGACGCATCCGCCACCGAGCGAGCCGGTCATCTGTGTCGCTTCATCCACGCAGACAAACACCCCAGCCGGTTGAGGAGTGGAGCCGCGCGTTTCTACGATCGCGCAAACAGCTACACTACGCCCAGCTTCTACTTCTTGTACAATTTTTTGAAGAACATCTTGCGTTGACATGAGTGTGAGTATAACACCAATGGCAGGAACAGTAACCGGTATGATTTGTCCCCCACCCCCGACCGGTCGGGATTTACAACCAGGCTTCGCATGAATGGGGCACCCTATTTCAGGAATATCGAACGTCTTTGTGTTGGGGTAGATAAAACGCCGGGATCATGTGATCCACGCGCAATAAACCCTCCGGTGTGGTTGCTAATCCGTACGGATGGAGTTCGATCCAGCCCTGTTTTACCAGCGGTTCGATGATATCCGCGAATTTGTCGATGGCGTTAACCTTGAATTTTTTCTGGAAATAGTCGGTGTCGATCGAGCCGAGTTTGAGTTGCAGGATAAACTCGCGCACCATTTGTTCTTCGTCGTTTAATTCGTACGCACGATAGATCGGCAATTTGTTCTCGTGCAGCTCAGCTATGTATGACTCGTAGGAGGTTTGACTTTGATGATGAACGCCCTGTAAATAAGAAAAAGAGGCTACGCCGATTCCGAGTAAGTCCGCGCCGTGATATTGTGCGTCCTGATAAACAAACTGATGTTTCACCGGGTCTTTGATAGCTGCGTAAGCGCTGCGGACACCATAGCCCGCTCGCGTCAACATCTCAAACCCGTTCACCAGTCGATTTCTTTTGGTCTCCCATGATGCGGGTAACACATTCAACGAACCACTTTCCAAATTGTGATAGAGTGGTGTGTTGAGCGGAATTTCCAGTTGATAAATCGTTACGCACTCGGGATCGAGTTCAATCACGCGTTGCACGCTCTGATCAAACGCATCATCCGTTTCACCAGGTAGCCCGACCATCAGATCGATATTCACCACATTAAAATCAAACTTACGAATCATTTCATAAGCACGATCCACATCGCTAAGCAGATGAACCCGCCCGTTCAAGCGCAGCACCTCATCGTCACAAGACTGAATGCCCATGCTGATCCGCGTGACGCCGGCCTCTTTAAGAACACGCAACTTACCTTCCGTCACCGTGTTGGGCGCACATTCAAACGTGATTTCCTTCGCGTTTTCCCACGAAAAAACGGATTGTAAACCCGTTAACAGTTTTTCAATCAGTCGTTCGTTGGGCAGCGACGGTGTGCCACCGCCGAAATAAACGAAATCAAATTGCCGATTCGCCAGCAGCGGTTTTTGTTTATAAAGTTCAAGTTCATGGACCAGCGCGTCAAAATAATTTTCGATATCATTCGCGGATTTGTTGTCGAACGAAAGATAATAGCAGTAGCTGCACCGTTGCGCACAAAACGGAATGTGAATGTACAGACCCAGCGGGGTTTCTTTACATGAACCCTTCGACTGATCCGTCGAAGAATCCAAAACGCGGTGTGCGACCGGAACAGATTCACGTTTCCACGTCGAAAACGGTGGATAGGTCGAGACAAAATAATTTCCCGCGACCGGTTCTTCGCTCCTGCAATTTTTCAGACAATCGTGCATCGTTTCGCTGTTTTCGTTAGACCCTGACCATTAAACCGTTACCGATTTTTTCTTTTCGGAGGCTTTATTTTTTTCCTTCAACGCTCGTAGAATTTTTTCCGGCGTGATGGGTAAGTCCTTGATCCAGACGCCGGTGGCGTGGGCGATGGCGTGAGCGACGGCTCCGAGAACCGGAAGCGTACTGCCCTCGCCGATTTCCTTGGCGCCGAAGGGCCCACGAGGCTCATAGGAATCAACCAGTCCGCTGAAAATTTCCGGCGCGTCCTTGATCGTCATCATCAGATACCCATGCAGGTTGGGATTAAGAATCTGACCCTTCTCGTCAAACTGCACGTCCTCCAAAATCGTTTCGCTGGCGCCCATCACGACCGCACCCTCCACCTGCCCATGCACCGCCATCGGGTTGATCGGCGTGCCGCAGTCGTGGAAATCCGTGAAGTGATCGATCTTTACCTTACCCGTTTCCATGTCTACGGAAACCTCGCACACCGCACTGCCGAACGAATAAGCTGGGCTTGTTCCCACGGTCGCACCCTTGTAATCGCCGCCCAAACCGTCCGGTGGTTTGTACGCGCCCGTCGCTACCAGCGGTCCGTTGTCGTTAAAGTACTTTCGTGCGACCTCTTCCCATGCGACCGATCGGGATTCTTCGCCTCGAACAAACATTTTCGCATCGTGATTTTCGATGAGTGATTCGTCACAGTCTAACAACGTTGCTGCGTAGGGTTTCATTTTTTCAACCAGCGCATATCCCGCCCGCGACACCGCGTGGCCGGCCATCAACGTTACACGCGAGGAATATGAACCCAGGTCCAGCGGCGAAATATCGCTGTCTTCGCTGCGGATGCGCATGCGCGAAACGGGGATGCCCAGCGCTTCGGCACACATTTGTGTAAGAACTGTGTCACTCCCCTGGCCGATCTCTGCGGCTCCGATCATCAGGATCGCAGCCATCCCGTCTTCGGAAATTTTGACGATGGCGTTGGCGTGGGGAAAGATCGATTTTTTCTGGAACGATTCGCGGCCCTTCTCATGAGACTGTTGGACCTGTCCGCGATAGATGCAATATCCCGCGCCAGAAACAAATCCGCCACAGCCGATACCGATACCCTTACCTCGGGGAAGTTTTCCGTATTTTTTACCCCACTCGGATTTTTCGCTGACCGCTTCCAGCGTCGCTAAAAATTCGCAGCTGCCGATGTCCATGTCGTTTACGGTCATGGTGTTTTCGCTGATGCTGTTGCGGCGGCGGATTTCAATCGGATCAATGTTCAGATCGTCGGCGATCATGCTCAATAAACACTCGAAAGCAAAACGAGGTTGCGGCACGCCGTGCCCACGCATCGCACCGGCGGCGGGCTTGTTGGTCATCATGCGATAACCGTCGTACTTGTAATTCGGAATGCGATAGAGCGTGGGGATCACGCTGCCCGCGTAATACGCGGTGGCTACGCCGAACGAAGAATAGGCGCCGCCGTCGAGATAAATTTCACTCTTGAAGCCGGTGATTTTTCCATCTTTATCAACGCCGAGTTTGAATTTCATGTGTTGCTTGTGTCGGCCTCGCCCGTGATGGAACATCTCTTCGCGCGAGTAAATCATTTTGACCGGTCGCCCCAACTGTTTACTGAACAACGCTGCACACAGATCAAGCGGCGTGGTTTCAGCTTTACCGCCAAACCCGCCACCGACGCATGGCCTGATCACCCGAATTTTTCCCAGCGGCATGTGCATGACATGAGCCATCATGTATTGAACGTAATGGGGAACCTGGGTGGACGAATAAAGCACCAGCGTTCCGTCGTGATCCCAGGTCGCGATTGTCGCGTGCGGTTCGAGCGGTGACTGATAAATATGGTTTCCGGTAAAATTTTCCTCTCGAACATAATGAGATTCTTCAAAGGCTTTTTCGACGTCGCCGAAATTTTGATCGACGTGGGTGTTGATGTTGTTTTTATATCGTTCGTGAAGTTGCGGCGCACCCTCAGCAGCAGCTTCGACCGGGTCAAGCACCACAGGCAGTTCTTCGTATTCCACTTCGATCATCTTGATCGCTCGCTCGGCGGTTTTTTCATCGATCGCCGCCACCGCAGCTACTTCATCGCCCACATGTCGAACTTTATCTTTCGCTAAAATGTATTCGTCGTAACGAGCGGGGGATACGCCGTACTGCGTTTCGGTGACGTCCTTACCGGTCATGACAGCCAGCACGCCTTCGAGCGCTTCAGCTTTGGAAGTGTCGATGTGTTTGATTCGGCCATGTGCGATCGAAGAGCCGAGAATTTTTCCGTATACCATGTTGGGCAAATGAATGTCGGCTGTGTACTGAGCGCGACCGGTTACTTTGTCGCCGGAATCCACACGAGGGATGGATAAACCCACGCTGGTGTGTTTGCCGTTGGTACCCTGAGCCGCGGGCTTTAGCCCGCGCGGAATAGCACCGTTGGGATCGACTGATGGTTTCGCACACGTACCGTCATCGCGATAATTATCGCAGCGTTTCATCGCCCGCATAATGCCGGTATATCCCGTGCAACGACACATATTGCCCGACAGCGCCTCCTTGATTTCGTCTTCATTGGGATTTGGATTTTCATCCAGCAGCGCGGTCGCGGACATGACCATACCCGGCGTGCAAAAGCCGCATTGAATACCGCCCTCGCTTACGAAAGATTTTTGGATCGCTGTGAGTTGACCATCTTGCACGAGCCCTTCGATGGTCGTGATGGATTTGTTTTCCATCTCGGTAGCCAAAATCAAACAAGCGTTCATCGCCAACCCATCCACCATTACGGTACACGCGCCACAGTCACCGACGTTACAGCCTTTTTTCGTACCGGTAAGACGCAATTTATCGCGCAGCACATCAAGCAGCGTATCACTGCTGTCGATCGCTACGGTATATTTTTGGTTGTTGATGTTCAACGTTCGTGCGGTAATCATGATCGCACCTCCTGCGCTCGTTGATAAGCTTTGGTCAAAGCGCGTCGGGCTAACACCTCAATGACTTCTCGTCTGTAATCACCGGTACCGCGTACGTCGGAGATGGGCTGAGCCGCTTGTTGTGCGAGCGTCGCAGCTTGGTCGAAAAGCGCCGGCGTAACTTTTTCTCCGCTAAGCAGCTCGCCGACTTCGACGACGAGTTTGGGGATCGGAGCGACAGCGCCTATCGCCAACCGTGCTTCTGAAATCATATCTTTGTCATCAAGCGTCACACTCGCAGCCACCGACGCGACCGCGATGGCGTTGCCCTCGCGAAGTCCGAAGCGTTCGTACGTCGCCCCAAAACCGGCAGGCAATTTCGGAATCAACACCGACTCCAACACCTCACCCTCTTTCAACACCGTTTGTCGTGGACCCGCAAAGAGGGTTTCCATTGGGTTGGTTCGTGATTGATCGGGCGACCAGATGTTGACCAAAGCATTCAACACCATAAAAATCGGGGGTAAATCCGCGCAGGGAACTGCGCTGATAATGTTTCCACCCACCGTGGCTACATTTCGTATGGGCGGAGCGGCCATCTGCCTTGTAGCGTCGAGAACGGGTGAAAAATGATCACGAATAATTGGTGATCGGTTTAACTGGGTGATCGTGGTCAGTGCCCCGATGCGCAGGCCGTCGGCGGTTTCGGTGATGCCACGAAGAGTTTCGATGCGGTTGAGCGAAACCAGATGACCGACGGAAATTCTTCCGGCTTTAAGATCGACCAGCAGATCCGTGCCGCCGGCGTAATAACGCACGTCGGGTGCGAAGCGTTTCATTATGGCGGAAGCTTCGTCCAACGTTTTGGTTTCATGAAATTCAATGTCCGGCACATACATAAAAAGTTTCTCCGGTTAAATAGTTATCTTAACAGGGAAGAAATTCGGTCGCGAAAGAAATCGATACGTCCAAACTATTTGATACGGTTGTTTGGAACCTCCCTGGCGTTGGATGAGGCGTGAACCAGACCGTGCAAAAATTGCGTCGTAATTTGATGTGACATGACACTGGCTGATGGGCCGCGCTTGGGGTCGTACCAGCGGTAAAGCCAGTTGAGTGTTCCAAACAACGACATCGTAGCCACATGTCGATCCATTGATGCGTCGGTGTGGTGAGCGTCCATCACGCGATCAATAATTTTTCTAGACAGTTCATAGTATTCGCGTCTGATTTTTCGAGTCTCTTCATAAGAATCGCCACTGAGTAAATCCAGCTCGTGGGAACAGACTTTCAACGCGCTCATGTTTTGTGCGAAATAGCCCACATGGGCACGAATCATCACGCAGAGCTGATTTTCGGGATCGCTTACGCCGTGCAATTTCTCTTTTAAGTTGTTCAGCAGTGAACTGAACGCTCGAAACTGGATGAGAAAGAGAATTTTCTCTTTGCTGTCGAAATAGTGATAGAGACCCGCCAAGCTGACCCCCGAGGCCTTGGCGATCGCCCGCATCGACGCGTTGGCATAGCCATTGCGAGCCATCTCCCCCGTCGCCGCCTCCAGAATGTGGCTCAACCGCTCGTCGTAGCTGCTTTTCCCCGAATCGCCGGAATTGGGCCGGGAATTGGGGTCATCAGCCTGATTGTCGAACATATGTTCTGGTCGATTGGTGATCATTATGTATGTATCCTCTATATTACGAACGTACGATCGAATATAGTATGCCCCTTAGATCATACGCCGTCAAGTGAAAAGACCAAAAAATATCACTTGACAACCTATTATTTTCGATATATCCTTTAGAAAACGCTTCGAGTGCTTCGGCAATCAGGAATTAACGGGCCGGATTACCGATACAATACTCGAACGAACGTTCGTTCGGTATATTACAGGTGCCATGTTAGCTATTTTGAACCTAACAAGGCCGGAAAATTGCTGTGGGAGGCCCAAAATGTCATATTTTCCACCACAAGAACCCTCGTCGTTTGATTTTAAGGATATCCAGTACGAAAAGACGAACTGGGTAGCCCGCATCACCATCAACCGACCCCACAATTACAACGCGTACTCCACACCCGCTCTAAAAGAATTGGCTACCGCCTTTCTGGATGCGTCATGCGACGACCGTATTGCGGTGGTCGTTTTCACCGGTGCGGGTGATAAATCGTTCTGCACCGGCGGCGATGTGAAGGAATATCAGTCCAGCTACACCCAGAAACCGCGCGACTATTGGAAGTACATGTCCTGTTTCAAGGCGTACATCGAGTCCATCACCAATTGCTCCAAACCGGTCATCGCCAGAATCAACGGGATGGCTGTCGGTGGCGGCAACGAAAGTCAGCTCGCCTGCGATCTGGGTGTGATGGGTGAACACGCGTTTATCGCACAGGTCGGTACGGGTGTCGGTTCGGTCGCCTGCGGCGGATCCACCCAGTGGTTACCGATTACCGTGGGTGATCGAAAAGCTCGCGGCATTTTGTTTTTGAATCAACGATACGCCGCGTTTACGTCACTTTCGATGGGACTGGTCAACGTTACCGTTCCTACCGTAATCGGTCCGGACGGAAATTTCGTGACGAAGTTTACCAACGGTCGATCCTTCTTAGCCGACTGGAACACGGACCCGTGGGATCAGCCTTTTGAATCGCGTGCGACACCGGAGGACATTAAAAAAGCGCAAAAGGGCCAGGATGGTTATTCGCTTGATTTTTCTGTGATGGATGAAGTGATCGCAGATCTGTGTGACCAGATCGTCAACAAATTCTCGGAATGCACCCGTTACACCAAGGCGCAAGTGAACTACTGGAAGGACACAGTGTGGCACGCCACAACGTCTCATGCCCGCGACTGGCTCGCGATCCATTACACCAGCTTGGAACCCAACGAGGGCATGACCGCGTTTGTAGAAAAACGAAAACCTGATTATGTCGGAATGCGAGAGCGGGCAGCGGATCCCGATGGTTCCAGTGAATTTTTGTGGGGGCCTTACGCCAAAACGTGTCCGGATTGTGGTGCGAAGGGATTGCCCAGAGATTTTGAACACTGCGGAAGTTGCGGCGCCGCGCTAACCGCCGCGGTTACCTCTTAAGAGTTTTACGAGAGCAACATGAGCGAAACAAGACGAGCATTGGTTACGGGCGGAAGTCAGGGCATCGGAAGATGTGTAGCTGAGACTCTTGCGCGCGACGGATGCGACGTCGGCATTTTTTATCAAGGCTCACCGGAAGAAGCTCAGCCGGTCATCGAAAAAATTGAATCGTACGGACGAAAAAGCTGGTCCTTCGTGGGAGACGTCGGCGACTCCGCCCAAGTAAACGACGCGATCGAATCGTTCGTTTCTCAGATGGGCGGCATTGACATTTTAATCAACAACGCCGGCATTATTCGCGACCGCGTCATCTGGAAAATGTCGGACGATGAGTGGGACGCCGTGTTACGCGTCGATCTCAGCGGCGTGTTTCATTGCAGCCGAGCCGCTTCGACGCACATGCGCAACAACGCATGGGGCGCCATTGTCAACATCTCCAGCATTAATGGTCTGCGCGGCAAATTCGGTCAGACCAACTACTCCGCTGCCAAGGCGGGCGTGATTGGATTCACCAAGGCACTGGCGAAGGAATTAGCCCGATCCAACGTAACAGTCAACGCGATCGCACCGGGCATGATCGAAACGGAACTGGTTCGGTCGCTGCCGGATCACGCCAAAGAAGAAGCGGTCAAAGAAATTTTGATTGGGCGGTTCGGGCAGGTTGAAGACGTAGCTGAGATGATCGCGTTTTTGTGCAGCGAACGGGCACGATTTATTACCGGCGAAGTAATTCGCATCGACGGTGGTCAGTATATCTAGAGGTTTCCAGTAGAGGTTTCATGACTATGAGCGATTACGAATTTTTCAATGTAACAACGACTGACGGGATCGCATCGATCACGATGAACCGACCGCCGTTGAATGTGATGCACAATCCGATGATGGATGAGTTTAACACGTTGTTGGAGACTACGCTTTCCGGAGGGAATCTTTCAGCTGTGGTCATTCGAGCGGAGGGAAAAGTGTTCAGTGCGGGTGTTGATGTGAGTGATCACACCGCGGAAAAGGTGGGTGACATGATCCGCCTGTTTCACGGCATCTTCCGCAAGCTGGCTTCAACCGATGCACTGACGATCGCAGCGGTAAACGGTGCGGCGCTGGGTGGCGGATGTGAATTAGCCTGTTTTTGTGACATCGTATTAGCGGCCGACCGTGCGAAATTCGGTCAGCCCGAGGTTCAGCTCGGTGTTTTTCCACCGGTAGCGGCATGTGTATTGCCACTACAGGTTGGACTCAAAAAGGCGATCGAAATAACCGCGCTGGGTGCGACGATCAAGGCACCGGAAGCTCACGCAATCGGCATGGTGAACGAAGTCTATCCGGCGGATGAGTTTAACGATCGCGTAGAAGAATATCTGGATGGAATTCGTAAATTATCTCGGCCGGTCGTGCGATACGCCAAGCGTGCGACGTCGATGATCGCCCGTGAACAGATTTTGGCGCACCTGGAAATGACCGAAGCGTTGTATCTGGATGACATGATGAAACTTGCGGATACGCATGAAGGCATTGAGGCATTTATGCAAAAACGTGCGCCGCAATGGACACACGCTTAAACCAATAGGATAAAACTGATGAAAGCAGCCGTTTTTCATGGAAGTGAACAGGGAATCAAGTTTGAAGATATCCCCATTCCGAAAATTACATCTGATCAGATTTTAGTCAAAGTCGCAGCTTGCGGCGTTTGTCACACGGACCTGCACTACATCGAACACGGCGTGCCTACGTTCAAGGCGCCGCCGGTTGTGTTGGGGCATGAAGCATCCGGCGTCGTCGAAGAAGTGGGTGCAGACGTCAACACGTTCAAGTCGGGGCAACGGGTGTTGATCCCGGCTGTGCTGACTTGTGGAAAGTGTATGTTCTGTCGTATGGGGCGCGAAAACATCTGCAGCCACATGACCATGTTGGGCAATCATATCGACGGGGCGTATGCGGAGTATGTAGCTGTTCCGGCCAAAGACGTGCTCGAACTTCCCGATTCGATTCCGCTTCAAGACGCATCCATCATTGCTGACGCACTTTCGACTCCTTTTCACGCGGTGAAAAATCGTGCGAAGGTTAGACCCGGCGACACGGTAGTCATCTTTGGTTGCGGAGGCGTGGGTGTAAACGCCGTGCAGCTGGCAGCGGCTGCGGGCGGTTACGTCATCGCCGTGGACATCAACGACAAAAAATTGCAGTGGGCGAAGGAGTTTGGAGCGGCGCACACGATTAACGCATCGCAGGTCGACCGCGTCAGCAAAGAAATCAAAAAAATAACCGGTGGCGGCGCGGACATCGCAATGGAGGTCATCGGAAATCCCAAAACGATCGAAGAGGCGTTTGAAAGCGTACGGATCGGCGGTCGCCTTTGCGTCGTGGGATATACTTCCGAAAAAATTTCTATCGGCGCGGGCAAAATCATGTTCAAGGAAATCGAGGTGGTCGGATCACTGGGTTGTAGACCGCTGGATTACAAACCGCTGATTCGCATGGTCGAACTGGGTAAGGTCAACATCGAAAAACTGGTCACCCATCGTTTCGGACTGGATGAACTGGACAAAGCCTTTGCGGTGATGAAAGAGGGCGTATCGCTGAGATCGATTGTTATTCCGTAGGAAGTGAATGTTTTGGAAACGACAGTAAAAAAATCAAGACTTCAATCGCAGGGAAGATTAAAGCAGCTTCTGCACGATCACTTCCTCACTCTCGACGAGGCTGCACGCGATCCCAAACGTCGCGTCGCCTGGTGTACCTCGGTGGGTCCGTGCGAAATCCTTACCGCCTTTGGTTTTGATGTTTATTTCCCCGAAAATCACGGCGCTCTGCTGGGTGCGAGAAAACAAAGTCACGAGCTGATCCCGCGTGCGGTC
>CBDTZI010000058.1:0-11991 GCA_965364865.1 uncultured bacterium
CATAGCCATCACGGTTGTCTTGCCCGCACCAGTTGCGAGTTTTAGTGATAGTCGTGAAAGTCCGGGATTGGCTTCTTCATTAGCGGAACTGAGATAATCGAGAATAGCGCGGATATCCTTGCCGTGTTTCGGTGCGACTTCTGCAAGCCAGATAGCTGTCTCGACGGCTTCAACCTGACAGAAGAATGGTTGAAGGTTGTTATAATTGTAATGTCGCCAGTGCTGCAATAGTCGCGCTGTCTCAGGTGTTACTTGCCAGTCATTTGGGTTTGGTAATTTACGCCATTGATCAACTCGTCGGCGTACTTCGTTGACCATCGACATGGTTTCATATTGCTGCTTGGCGTCAGAAAGCCCTTTCCCTTCATCGAAGATCAGTTCCTGTTGAGCTTTCGATCCTTTACGTTTTTTTGGCTTTGGGATCGGAGTGATAAACTCGGCAAGTCGTCTATTCTCGATAATTTTGTTGGTAGGCTGACCCGTACTATCCAATTCCCAGTGACTGTTTGGGTACTCGTAAGGCGAGTTGAGTATAGGTTTTTCAAAAAATTGGTCGATCAATTCTTTCTCCCGTACAGGCTTGTACCAATTAATTTATCAGCCGGAAATGCGACTAAGAATATCATACTAATTCTTGTCTCAGTGTCGAACAGATGGCCCAAAAACCACTGATTTGAACATATTTCTTCATATTCGATGGTGATCGGGTGGGTAAGTGAGCATTTATTAATATACTTGGCCCGCTGATTTCGGTCCAGTTCAAAAGTGCGTACTCTCTGGGTGGATCAAGGGATTCCGGTTATTGCTGTTCGGGAGAATCGTAACATCATGCGGAATGATTTGACGGCCTTACCATGGGCATTGGGACAGTTTCATATGGTCGAGAACTATTGGGAAGCAGCTGGTGTATTGGCTGCGATTCGAGCGGGCATCTCACCCGAATCTGTTCGACGACCGTTTTTGCACGCCGCTGTAGAAGAGCGACTTACACCCTCGGAGAGTGTGCTACAGCCCCAAAATCATGCGATTTCGATCGAAGACGATCGTATTTGAGGTCCAGTAACAACACCACGCCAAACGGTATACGACGGTATTTTAGTCGATTCGCTCGTTTTTTCTTGTTTCTTCACAGCTAACTCGGCATAATGTACGGATGTGTTGTACCAATAGATACATGCAATAGGAGAATTTACTGACGAATTGACGTAACTGAAAAATAGAACTTGGTCTGACCAAGTATTTATCCGCGACTAAATTGCGACAAGTTAACCACGAGATGAATGCCTTGGATGGACTCCCGATTTGGGAGTCCGTTGAGGGGTTTCTCGTGGTGGGCTGTCGCAAGCCTTGTCGCGGAAACGTACTTAACGGCTCCCTCTTTTTTTACGGGCGCCACAAACCACGTGAACTAGGAACCTATAAGAGGTCGATTATGAAGCGATCATACGCAATCTTGTCAATCATTCTTCTGGTCATCATCTCAACTGCGTGGCTGCTCGGAAACCGCTATCAACTACATAATAATTCTGGCCTGAATTACAGATTTGACCGCCTCACAGGAAAAACATGGCGTCAACGGCACACAGAACCCTGGGTTGAAATTTGCGAACCTGTGAATGATACATGCAGTAATTCAGTCATTTCGAGCAAGATAGAATTCCCGTTTCGCCTTGCTAAGCCTGATACCCAAAGCGGTTCTAGCGCACTTGATGAGCTCCGGCGTATAACAGAAAATAGCGAGTTTGATAAATTATTACGTGAAGGAGAACGCAAATTTAAAATAAAGGAGGATGAAAAATGAAGCGAATAATAGTGTCGGTTTTGCTAGCTGTCGCGGGGTGTGTACCAATTGATCCACTTGCCGGGCAAGATGTCGACGGATGTCAAACTGACGTTGAATGTAATGACGGTGTGTTCTGCAATGGTAATGAAAGATGTCAATCTGGAAACTGTGTGAACGGCACAGATCCTTGTATTGATAAGGTGTGTTTAGAATCAGCACAAGCCTGCACGCCAGTATGTAAAACTGATGAAGATTGTGATGATGGTATATTTTGTAATGGTGACGAATCATGCATAGATTCAATTTGTCGTGTTGGACAAATCCCATGCTTGAATACTGCATGCATAGAGAGTACAGATAGATGTATCAATGAAGCGATAATAGTTGATGAAGTAGTGGAGTTCAAAGTAACGGATGGAATTTGGGACGTTTTTTATCATAATGAGATACAGACTTGCGAGTTCTTTAATAGTGGGGCTGTTCAATGCAGCGGATGCCGCATAGCCGCATATACGTTTAAGGGTGATTCTATCGAGTTCGCATGCATAACAGATGGCGAAACTAAATATGATTATCTCGAACTAAATTTTGTGCTGGTAGATCGTATGAAGGGTATTGTACGCGAACAGGATTGTTCTACTGGTTGTCCAACATGCTCTAACCTGTGGTGCAACAGTGGTTCTTCCAGCAATTGCTGTGTCGAGTATTTGGCCTTTGCCAAAAGAAGGTAATCATATTGACACAGAGCGTACGAATTTAGCAAATGAAAAAGCAGTTACGCTAGATTATTCTGATTTTAGAAACCAAATCACCTGATGTGGCCTGCGACTGAACCATTTTCCGTAATCGATGGCTATATTTATGGTGTGAGATGTGGTTGGATGTGACATTTTCTTTCCCCTAATACGATGTAGGGTTTCGTACCCTTTCCGAAGTGGAATCTCGAACCTGGAAAGGGCCCGTCAGTTGATGTTGGATTAAGGCAAGGGCACCACAGTCCGTATCGAACGGAATCAGGGCGGGCTATACTACCTAATTAGATACATCTAGACGATTGTTCAATATCAATCTACAATTTACAAATGTAGCTTTCCAGTTCGTGTTTAATATGCTTTGAGAACTACTAGAGATTTTCAGTATATCCGCAAATTTTTTCGATATCTCCGAATTAATGGATGTGATGATTTGCCTATCAATCACCCTTGACATTCACGTTCTTCATGTGGGACTAGTCATGATAGTATACCAAGGATGCATGATTTCAAATAAGGACTATGCAGTTTGCCTAAGAAACCAGATAGAATTGCCCTGATTGCACAGGCGTTGGAATGTGCTGATACAATCGGTATACCGAACGAACGTATTACAGAAGCGTTCCATATAGTTTTCACGGCGTTCGGAGATGGGTGGCTTGAGCGAGAACTACGGAAGGTAAATCCAAAAGCTTACAGTGTGATAGCCGGACATCCGTTAGCGAGAGCTTTTCATACGTGTCAACCCAGTGACGTAAGCGAGGTTGTCGAGCTCGCCACATATCTAAAGATGTTAGCCGGCGAGCGTCACATGGATAAATTGATAGCGGCGCTCTCAGCTGCGGAACACTTTGAGAACACACGATTCCATTTGGCGATGGCATACCGTTATCGACGGGTTGGTGCAGAAGTCACAATTGATCCACCTACGAAAAAGGGTGAGGCTGATCTTCTGATCGGCTGGCGCGGCGAGCGATGGTTATGTGAGTGTACTCGCCAGAATATCTCAAATGAAGAAGTAAAGAATGAGAACATACTTCATTCATTAACGTCAGCGGCGATGAACGCGCTTGGTCGTTTCGATGCTGCAGTGACGGTCAAAATAATAGTTAAGAAGATTTTTTTGGAGTTCGATGTCGCATCAACATTGCGAAAGATGAGGGAGTTGCTGCGTCAATGGTCCGCTAAGCCAGATACAGATGTAACGTTTGAAGACGAGATTTTGACGATCGTTGTAAGAGCGTTTGATGATAACACTGACCCGAATCCCGCTCGAACGGGCGAATGGCCGAGCGACTATACTAAAGCGAAATCAAGCGACTGGAACATTGTGGTGGAATCCAAGAGGGTTCCAAAGGAGCTCATAGATCATTATGGTCGGGAAGTCCGCAAAGGTAAAACACAACAGCTCGAGTATCCAACGCAGAGCCGCCTTTTTGTGCGAATCAACTCACCGAGTAGGGCAATTGAGCCAGGGTTGATTAAGAAAATACGGAAGAAACTTTCACAACTTTCAGGGACACAGGGTTACCCGCGTTTTATACTGATCGAAACGTTAGGTTTAATCGAGAAGCATGATTGGAACTTTTTATTTCGTGAAGTGCGTCAACTCTTCCATAAGCACACTAGATTTGTAGGTGTCGGTTTTTTTGATAGACGATACATGGAAGATCACCGTTATCATTATGCACAATACTTGCATTCTAACGATACCAGTGGGCAGAATTTCCCAGACGGTTTGTTTGAGTTGCTCAAGGAGTCTGAACAGTCTAATATTTATTAGTCATATTACCGGAGACTGTAAATGATAGAAAAATTCGCCAATGCCAAAGCGAGCATTCAGTTATTCTTCCCGATTGATCCACTTCCCCTTAGCAAGTATGGCCAAGCTGGAAGATGTTGGCAAACGTCGTCTGGTCATCCTGATATCAAACTTGAGCTGGAGATGCTGCTGCGATCCGATCCAGAGCAAGTGTTTGGATACTCGCTCCAATGTACCGTTGGCGTCTGGTACAACAAGAATGAAAAACAATGGCTTACTGATGAAGTATGTGAGATTCTTGCCTATGTGGATCCTGATTTTGTATCAGGTTACAAGAATCCTAATGATAGACAGAACGACCCAAAAAAGTTTCTCGCGAAGATTGGAAAACTTTCTTGTGTGCTTATGGGACATTTATGTTTTTGGTGTATATTCGATGGAAAATCAGTGTCCGAGATTTCTGCGTCTGGCTTGCCGTTGGCGGAACACGTATTAATTACGTTTGACGAAGTTCTTAAGGAACAATAAGTCCATCATGCTTTCCCATACTACTATTCAATATCTAATTGTTGTTCCTTCCAGTTGCTATCATTGGTCTTCTGTTAACGATTTGATCGGAAACCCCTATCGATCGGGTTCACCGTGTTTGAAAGGATTTCGGGCTACTCTGCCCTGATAACCTGCCCCCCTGATATCGGTTCAGTTCGACAGTGAGTATGCTCTTAGTAGGATAATGGATTAGTGGAAGTCACATGATGGCGGTCAGCACATGGCGCTCGCGTCAGTTGCCGATGATATACTCCACCTGTCTAACCGAGACGGCTAAATAGTATCCGGTAACTACCGTTTTGGGTTTGCGAATACCGCGATAGCACGCTCAAAACTGCGATTTCTTGCTAGCACTTGCAAAAGAGGCGAATATCGATTATACTCTGTATATATAGTGTTTTCTAAGCCTATAGAACGTCATTTGGGACTCGCTGATAACGACGAGGTCCCAGGTTCAAGTCCTGGTGGGCCCATTCACGGAAATGGTGTACCTCAAATCCCGTGGTTCAAATCAGGAAGTAGAATGAATCAGAGGCTTACTGGCGACTGGCCAATTACTCCTTCGGATTGGGCATACGCTCGAGAATTTGATCGCCCAGACCATATTCGATCGTTTCGCCGGCGTCGAGCCACTTGTTACGATCGCAATCTTTTTCGACCTTTTTCATGTCAGCGCCCGAACGTGAGGAGATAATTTCGTAGAGCACTTTTCGCAATCGAACAATCTCTTCCGCTTCGATCGCCAGGTCCGTCGCAGAGCCTTGCATGACTCCGCCGATCAGCGGTTGATGTAGAAGCGTTCTTGCATTGGGCAACAAGCATCGCTTTCCTTTGGCACCGCCACAGAAAATAACTGCTCCCATACTGGCGGCCAATCCCACGTTGTAGGTCGCTACGTCGCAGCGGAGATATTGCATGGTGTCATAGATCGCCAATCCCGCTGAGACCGATCCACCCGGGCTGTTGATGTAGATGTGGATGTCTGTTTTTGGATCTTCGTTGGAGAGAAACAATAGCTGTGCGATCAGCGTGTTGGCAATGTCATCATCGATCCCACCGGTCAGGAAAATAATACGATCCTTGAGCAGCCGCGAAAAGATATCCATTTCGCGTTCGCCCCGGCCGGTGCTCTCAATCACGAAGGGTACTCGTTGGTTCTTTACGCCCATCGTGTCCGTTACCTCCAAAAAAGTGTAAACTCAAAAAAAATCCGGATTGGAAAATTACTTATCCTTGGACTCTGACTTCTTTTTCTTCGAATCTTCCTTCAGAATCTCATCGATGATGCCATACTCCAGAGATTCTTCAGCGTTCATGTATCGATCGCGCTCGGTGTCCTCAGCCACTTGTTCAAAAGGCTTGCCGGTACACCGGGCGATAATGTCGTTGAGTCTTTTTTTATCGCGTAAAACTTCGTCGGCCTGGATGCGAATATCCTCCGCCTGGCCGGTAATACCGCCGTACGGCTGGTGCAGCATGACCTTGGCATTGGGCAGAATGTATCGTTTACCCTTGGCGCCAGCCATCAGAATAATGGCGGCTCCGCTCGCTGCCTGGCCGATGCAATACGTCGCCACTTCCGAACCCATAAACTGAATCGTGTCGTAGATCGCCAACGTCTGATCGACCAGTCCGCCCGGCGAATTGATGTACAGATTGACGCTCTGATCCTTGCGAATGGATTGCAGATAGAGCAACTGCTGAATCACGAGGCTTGCGGTATGCCCGTCAATCGGACCGGAAAGAAAGATAATCCGATTTTCCAGCAGCATGTCCGTAATCGACATCTCGCGGGTTCGCTGATAGGCGGGATACTGGTTGAATGTGTCCATCGGTCCGAATGTCTCGTGCATGAATAGCCTCTCTGTTCCGTTATCCCTCAGGAGGGCAACCACCAAGATCGGGTTGCAAGCCTCAGGATCTGCTACACCGTATGTCGGCAAAATATCGTCACAGTCTCGGTGTTTTTTTCGTCTTCTATTTTATAGGTCTTTATTTTTTCTTCGATGTCTTTTTCTTAGCGGTTTTCTTGACTGTCTTTTTTACCGCCTTCGCCGTTTCTTTGGGGGCTGTCTTTTTCGTGGTTTTCTTAGCCGTTTTTGCGCTTTTTTTCGCGGCGGGTTTTTTCGGACCGTCGGTTTCGGTGATGGCGGCATCATCCGCCAATGTTTCCAATACCTTTTCGTCGCGAATTTGCAGATACAACGACATTAAACCATCGCCCTTGCTGAGTTCATCACGCACACGATCGAATCGCTTGTTGCTGCGTTGAGCGATCTGAGCAATGGCGCCGTTCATCTGCTCTTCGTTGACATCGATATCTTTTTCTTCCGCGATTTTTTCGAGTATGAAATAAAGCTTCAAGTCACGCACCACCTGATCGTGGGCTTCTGACTGCATTTCATCTTTGGCTTTTTCGATGTCCGTTTCGGACGCACCCGCTTTGTACATCTCGATTAAACGCCGAGCGACGGAGCGATCGGTTTGTCGTTGCGACAACCCTTCCGGGATATCCATTTTCGTTTTATCGATCAGGTAATCGCCGACCTGCTCACGCATGTTGCGTTTGACCATTTGATCGACGTCCGCTTCCAGCTTGGTCTTGAAAGCTTCACGCAAATCTTTTTCGCTCTCAAACCCGATCTGCGAAAGAAACGTGTCGTCAATTTTGGGTATTTCGAGTCGTTTAATTTCACGAATGGCAAATTCAAATTTCGCTTTTTTGCCGCGAATATCAATGTTTTCGTGGTCTTCGGGAACTTCCGCTTCAAACGTAACCTCGTCATCACGTTTTTTGCCCACCAACGCGTCTCCTAGGCCCACCAGTGGCACGCCCTTGATGCGAATGTTGCGAGCGGCGATATCAAAATTATCTTCGCTGGCGATTACGTTTTTGCCAACCGTCATTTTCATGTCCACATACAACATGTCGTCGGATTTGACCGCGCCTTTTTCGACCGGCTGAAATGTGCCACGCATCGACAACAGTCGATTGATTTCGTTGGTCACATCGTCGTCGGAAATGGCGATCTTCGGCTTATCAATGGGAATTTTTTCAAGCTTGGGTAGTTTGAATTCCGGTTTCAGTTCAAGCTCAGCCGAGAAACTAAGCAGCCCCTCCTCGGGCAGTGTCATGTGCTCCAGCGCTTGTTCGATCGGCAATAATTTTTCCGTCTCCACATTCTGTGGTTTGCCATCATCGCTGTCCTGCTTTTCTTTCACCTTCACCCAGATGAGCGGATCGCCCAGCGGCTTGAGGTCTTCTTTTTCAACCGCAGCCATGTAGCCATTGCTGACCAGTTGAGAGATGAGCTGATCGCCCACGTCGGAGGAAAACCGTTTTTCGACCAATCTCAGCGGTGCATGACCCTTGCGGAATCCGGGCACCTCGGCGTCGCGCTTCAACTCGGCGAACTGATCACCCATGCGTTCGTCAATGGTATCGCGCGGAACCGACACGGTCAGTTTGACGCGTAAGGCACCGATATTCTCACGTTTGACTTTGATCGCTTCTTTGAGTTTGGCCTTGGCGATTTCCTCATCGGAAAGCTGATCTTCACCTTCGAGGACTTCTTCTTCGCCGACAGCTATATCTTTATCACTCATTGAGTTGCTCCTATTACTCCAGACATCGACCAAATTCTTTGCCCGCGCCAATCCACATTATCAGGTCAAAAAACAACATCACACGACCCCCATACGATGTATAAAACTACTCGACCCCGCCCGAAATGGCAACGGGGCAGGTGATTGGAAAGATTCCACAGGGCTAAGAGAGAAAACGCCACACCCGGTCGTTACAAACTGTTGTAACTATATTTCTACTGCTACATAGATGTTGGCGATCTCGACGGATTGATTGTCGAGTTCGACCGGTATGTAAATTCGCTTATATTGATCACCTTCAAATTCATCCAGGCGTGGCCAATGATCAGGTAACTCGGATGATTTTAGAACTTGTACCTCAACGGGATCGGTGTTGGGAATCCAATTCAAAGCGGGAAATCCCATTTCACTGCCCCAGCCAGTATTTTGAAGCTGGCCATATACGACGCCGGGGTACCATTCGCCTTGAATATGTTCAATGTTGTGGTGGTTATCTTTGCCGGGCGCAAGACTTCCATACACAGCCATTCGATGGGAGGGTTGATTGAAAAGTACATCAAAAGCTTCGGATAATGCACTTACGTTTGACGCAGTAATCTGTGGAAATTGAATAGCTTCTAATAAACTTCGATTGAAAATTTGATCAAATTTTTCGGTGATTTCGGGATGATCTGGAAACGCATTAACAATCATTTCCATCGCGCGAACGTAATTTTGATATTGAACATCGAGCGGTGTAAGTTCCTGTCCAGCTGGTGTAATTGAGGCGTTAATTTGCTGCAGGACAGATTCGACGAGGGATCGATATTTTTTTTCTTGCCACCAACAGGCCATATTTACTCTTTCAAAAATAAGCTCTGGAGGACAGACTAATGCCAAAATGATTTATAGAATCAATCCAAACAACCAGTAATCTCATGGTACAAGTCGTACACCGAAATCATCCTTGTAAATCTCGGAAATCCACCGAGATGCGATCACTATGCCGTCTGAAGATTTTTCAAACACGAGACTCTCGGCGTCACCATCAAACATAAAAGTGTCGTTCCCTTGATACAACATGGGATCGATACCCTCCGAATCCTCGATCCATAAATGACCATCGCGTACAAAGAATCGTGCCTCACCATAATCGAACTTCCATCGACCGGTATACGCACTCAATTCTTTATCCGACAGTGGTAAGTCGATGATTTTCAATGCAAATTCCGGCAGAAGAATACCAGCGATGGCATCAGCCAATCCCCATGGTTTCGCCTCCTTCGAGCCTACCGCCCCTGACTGTCCCAGGTTCGTCAGCGCGATGACCGTTATTCCTCGCGAGGGTATTCTTAGAATCTCGGTGCCGGTGATCCCGCTGTGGTACTGATATGGGATACCTTTGCGCTCGGGTAGGAACCAGCCAAGTCCGTAGCGAAACGAGGTACCGTCAGCGAGCTTCCCCTTCGTAAACATTTCCTGGTATGACCGTTTGGACATCAGCTTGCGATCGCGCAGTGCTTGATCCCAGCGAATGAGATCGGGTATACAAGAAAACATGCCCCAGCCGCCCGCGACCTCCTCTACACAGTCTCGCCAGATGTTAACTACTTTGCCGTTTTTTAGGGAATAGCCATTGATTTCATTCGCAGTAATCGTGATTTCGTCATGCATAATTGTTCGATCCATCCCCAACGGCTCAAAGATGCGTTGGCGCATAAACTGTCGAAAAGTCATTCCCGAAGCTTTTTCGACGGCCAGCGCTGCGAGGAAATAACCTTCGCTGGAATATAAATAACGCTCACCGGGAGCACTGCGTATGGGGTCTGCGATGGCTGATGCCAACATTACTTCCTTTGGCATGTAGCGACGCCATTTGTTTTTGAGTGATGCAAAAATTTCGTCTTCTGAAGGGAAACCCGCGGTGTGTGTCAGCAGATGCCGGATCGTGATTCCGCGCCACTTCGGCGGAGCCGATTCAATGTAACGACTTATTGGGTGGTCGAGGTCGAGCTTGCCTTCGTCGCAAAGCATCAGCACAGCCATCGCGGTGAACTGCTTGGTTAGCGAGGCGATCTCGTACACCGTTTCTACCTTGGCGGGAACATTGTGTTGGATCACTGCGGTGCCGTAGGCCGATGTCTTGATCACACCTTTGTTCGTCACGATGGCAATGGAAGCACCGGGTATGTGGCGTTTCGCCATATGTTTACGGACAACATTATCAATCCGGCCTGATTGGGTGAGTGAACATCCGTTGATCATCAGGGTCATCGCTACAACACCCATCAATCGTTCAACCCGAGTCGCTTTACAAAACGTATTCATAAGCCAACTCCTTTTATTCCGGCCAATCCAGAAATAAGATACGACCTACCTCGTCTAGATAGAGTGTAGTAAAAAAATCGTTGTCAGCATTTACTTTGCAAAATAATAGTTCATGGATTTCGTGACCATGCACATTTAACATGCCGGGTGCTAGCACCTCGTTATTTATGAACTCGATCGAAGTCGTCGATGCGATTCGCCGGCGGGTAGATACCGCATGGAATAAGTATGGAAAAGTCGACAACAACAATGGATGTTTCTCACCAGTCCCGGCAGCCCGAACGGCACCTGTCAGTCGTCGAGTGCGCTCGGGGTCAGAATCCTGTTTTCCAACACGGGTTGAATGAGGTGCTAATCTCTGATCAATACACCCCAGTATGCGTTGTGCAAATTGAAATACAGACCCTCCGTTTCCCTGGTTTGTCAGTATGATCGCTACGAGATCTTCGTTGGGATACCAACCAATCGAGCTCGAAAAGCCTGTTCGGAACAATCCTTCATGCCCTATTGTCTGTGTCCCGTGGATGGGAACGACGAACCACCCTAAGCCTGAGGGGGTGCGCGTGTTATCACCCACGACAGCCGTTGAAAACATCTGCGCTGTTCCATCGTGACCGAGGAGCGAGCCGTCGCGAAGCGCATTGATCCATCGAACCATGTCGCGTGCTGTTGTCAGTGCTCCGACATCACCACGGTTGTGGGCGGCAGAGGAAATCCTGTAACCATGGCGCAGGTCCATCCCTTTTCCAAGATAACCGGTTACGCGGTGAGGAATCAAACGACTGGGGTCGCCGATACTCGTAGAGTCCATAGCGAGAGGATCAAAGACCCGGTCTTTCATAAACTCTGCATAGGAACGGCCGGTTAACTGCTCAATGACCAACCCAGCCACAAACGGCCCGCAGGAATAACGCCACTCCGACCCGGATTTGAATAACAGCGGATGTTTCATCAGTGATTGCAAAAATTCATCTGTAGATGTCGTAGTCAAGAAAAACTGTACCTTTGAGCTCCAATCATCGTGCAGCTCCCAATCATCGGGAAGACCGCTCGTATGGTTCAGGAGACTCCGGATCGTAATGCCATCCCAGCCAGGCGGAACCTGGGGTAAATACTTGCGGACGGGATCGTCCAATTCGAGGAGCCCGTCTTTTTCAAGCAATAATATCGCCGCCGCTGTGAACGCCTTGGTCATTGATGCGATTGCGAAAATGGAATGCTAGTTGACTTCA
>CBDTZI010000059.1:0-11904 GCA_965364865.1 uncultured bacterium
GATCCATCTTTGCTATGTCATCCTGCAACTGATCGAGCAGATGCGCGGGATGATGCGCCAGGCTGTTGACCTTATAATACCAGATTTTATCCGGCATGACCGACGCAAACAGGGCACACCAGAGACAAAGTCGAACGAACTTGCTGGAGCGACTGAAAAAGTCTACCATGACGACCGAAAGAATCATCAACAAGGGAACCATGGGCACAAAATATCGCAATCCTTTCGCAGATATCGCCTGCAACAAGATAACGCGGGCGATAATCAAACCGAGCATGATCACACATAGCACTATGACCGGATGACGAGAAGCCTGCCGTCGATATTGAAATACCCAGATGAAAGAAGCCACACCGCCAATCATTAACGCCACCGGCAGTGGTGGAAATTCTCTGATGTAATACATCCAATCGTTCACGCTCGCTTTTTGTATTGTAAAATGAAAGAAGGCTCCGACGATGGGATTATCATAACTATCCGGGGCAACGAACATAAACGGAACCACCGCCAACACCATACCCGCTAACATCACAAACCCTTCGCGCCATTGTCGGTGCATCAAATACAACAACGCAAACACCGGAACCGCAATCCCCATACTCCAATGGGTCATCAACGCCAGCGTGGTAAATACTCCCGTCAGAAAATGTTTCTGGCGAATAAGGGTATAGAGCGAAAACAGCATAAACAGAATCGACGGCATCTCTGTGAGCAGCATGATGTTGTACAAACGAAGATCACCACAAACCATAAACAGAGCCGCCCCACCCAGTGCCACCGCCGACGACACAAACCGTCGCAAGATTACAAACAACAGCAACATGCTGCCGATATGACACAAGGCGGGGATCATCCATCGAAATCCACCCAACCAGGATTCAAGGATCGGGAGCATGGGCGGGCGATTGAAGGCGTAAGGCAGCGACTCGGCCCCATTCATTTGATGGGCGTTGATCAGATACCAGTTTTCGTCGTATCCACCGACGGGATTGATCGAGGCCAGATAAAACGCGGTGATCAGTTCAACCCCAAGCAGTATACAAAAAATCACAAAATGTTTTTGCGATAGAGGTTTTAACTTTTGATCCAGCACCGGCATTTCTGTTGGCGTGTGTTGATCTGTCATCACAATCTACTCCTTTGACCACTAAACGTTTTGGTGGATGCGGGCGCGTGGAAAGATCGACCCGAATCTATTCGGAGTAGTTATCGGCCTGAATAATATACGAGTTGTGTTTGTGGAATAATCCGGCGTTGTGAGCCTGATAATGCGGTCTGGTCTATTGTTCTTTCACGCGGCGAATGTTAGCCCCGACGGCATTTAGCTTGGCTTCGATCTTTTCGTATCCGCGATCGATGTGATAGATGCGATGGATACGCGTCGTACCGCTGGCGATCAAACCAGCTAACACCAGTGCAGCCGAGGCACGTAAATCAGAAGCCATCACCTGCGCACCCACCAGTTTCTTCACGCCCTGAATGATCACGATTGGACCTTCCTTGCGAAGATGAGCACCCATGCGAGTGAGTTCCGCCACATGCAGATAACGATCGGGGAAAATTTTCTCCGTCATCGTGCTGTTGCCATCAGCCAGACACATCAACACCATCACCTGCGCTTGCAAATCGGTGGGAAATCCAGGATAGGTCTGCGTGGTAAAGTCGCAGGGCGCCAGATGGCGTGTGGAGGATACGACAAGCCCGCGCTCCGCTCTTTCAACAATGACACCACTACGACGCAACTGATCGACCATCGCATGTAAATGTTCCAACCGAGCACCCACCAGTTCCAGTTCGCCGTTGGTGAGTGCCGCCGCGACCAGATGGGTACCGGCTTCGATTCGATCGGCGATCACCCTATGTTTCGTGCCTTGAAGACGTTTCACGCCTTCGATAATCAATTCGGGGGTCCCTTGACCTTTGATTTGTGCACCACAGGCGTTCAAAAATTCTGCTAGATCCACCAGTTCCGGTTCACACGCAGCCGATGAAATCACCGTACGGCCCTGTGCCAATACCGCAGCCATCATCACGTTGGCGGTGGCGGTCACGGACGAGCCAAATGGCCCGCCCAGAAAAATTTCACCACCCGTTAATTGATTGGCATGTAATACAATGTCGCCGTTGGAGAGTTCGTACTCCGCTCCCAACGCCTGTAACCCGTGAAGGTGAAGATTGATCGGTCGATCGCCGATGGCGCAACCACCCGGCATGGAAACCTGCGATCGTTTTCGCTTAGCGAGCAACGGACCCATGACGCAAACACTCGCACGCATCTTTCTGACAAGTTCGTAATCGGCGTGAGTGGTTTTTTCGTCTTCCACGCACAGATGCATCGCACCCTCTTCATCGCGTCGAATGTTCATGCCCAGCTTGGTCAGAAGAATTTCCATCTGACGAACGTCAGCCAGGTCGGGCACGTTATGTAAAACGGTTTCCCCTTCGCATAGCATCGCCGCAGCCATGATGGGAAGCGCAGAATTTTTTGCACCGCTGATCGGAATCGTTCCTTTCAGTCGGTTGCCCCCTACGATTTCAAAGTATTCCACAGCTCAATCCTTTCCGCTGAATGACCGACCCTGATCATATTACGATCGGACCGAAAAAACGACCACCCGTTCCATACCACAAACCCGATCCTTGATCGTCGTGTCGTGAGAAAAAGAGGCAGTCGACTCCACCGCTTCAATAACAGCCTCTGCCTGATCGTCAGCCACCTCAACCATAAGCAATCCATCCGACGTTAACAGCTTCGCCCCATGTTCAGCCAGCATTTTATAAAAAAACAACCCGTCTCGACCATCCGAAAGCGCGATCCGTGGTTCATAATCACGTACGTTCGCATCAAGGTCATCCATCTCATCCGCAGGAACATAGGGCGGATTGCTCATGATCAAATCAAAACCATCCTCGGGTACAACATGGTCGGGTAAGGGTAAACCGTTCGCCTCGATCAGTGTGAATCGATTTGTTACGTTGTGACGATCCGCATTTTGCGAAGCGATCTCAATCGCTGCGGATGAAATATCCGAAGCAACAACAGCCGCATCCTTTAACTGCGTGAGTAGCGCGATGGAAATACATCCACTTCCCACGCCGAGTTCAAATATGTTCGGCCTGGTCCAGTTTTTTTCTCGGCATCGATCAACCACCACCTCGACCAGTGTTTCCGTCTCAGGTCGGGGAATCAATACGTCTGATGTTACCGTAAACGGAAGTGAAAAAAATTCCTTTTCACCGACCAGATACGCGATCGGTTCATGCTTCGCAGCCCGTCGCACCAGATCACGAAAACAATTCACATTTTCGGGATCGGGCACTTCTTCAAATCGCGCGTACAAATCGATCCGCTGACAGTGTAAGGAATGAGCCAACAACACCTCCGCTGCCAACGACGCTTCCTGCACACCGACCTGGTTGAGAAATTCCTTGGTCCAGGAAAGCAAACGCCCTGTGGTCCAGGGATCGTTCTGGGGTTTTTGTTGTTGTGTGGGTGTTGGTGTTGGTTTCGGTTCCGCGCTCATTCGACGAAAGTATACTCGCTACACTCACAAGCACAAAGCAGAAGGACAAGAAATGATCTTATTCAAACCGCAACGCAGTCACAGGATCGAGCCGGGCGGCGCGAATGGCTGGATAAATACCACTGATAATGCCCACGATCAAAGCCATGGCCATCGCATACACAATGATCATGGGCGGCGTGTGGGTTTTTAACACCTGTGTGAATTCACTTAGAAAATTGGCCATCGCCCAACCACAAACCACGCCCAGCGCACCACCAAACAGGCTGATAATGCTGGCTTCGGTCAAAAATTGTTTCAAAATGTCAAATCGCCGGGCACCCCCCGCGATACGCACCCCGATTTCGCGTGTTCGTTCGGTGACCGAGACCAGCATGATGTTCATAATTCCGATCGCACCCACCACAATCGATATCCCCGCAATGCTGTACAACACCACCCCGAAAATTTTTGCGATCTGACCGAAATCCTGTTTCAACTTTTCCTGCGTGAAGACAATAAAATCATCCGAAGTGCCCGCTTTGATTCGATGGGTTGAACGCAGTGTTCTTTTGACCCGATCGATACATTCTGAAATCCGATCCGCCTCCACACATTGTGCCACCATCATCGTAAGATAACGCTTACCAAACAATCGGCCCATGGCGGTGCTAAGTGGAATGACCACCTGATTGTCCACGTCCATAAAACCAAGCGTACCCCGTTCCTCCATCACGCCGATCACGATAAATGTTTTACCGTTTATTTTGACCGGCTTACCGATCGCGGGCAGCGCACCAAAAAGATCCTCCGCAACTTTATAACCCAACACGCAGACCATCCCACCCGCTCGCACATCTTCACGCGTAAGAAACCGGCCTTCGATCGCGTGATAATCGTTCACCCGCGAATAACTGTCCGTGGTACCCAACACGGTTGAATTCACATTCTTTTCGTAATACTTCACCTGAGCGGGATTTTGAATTTGTGGCGCGGTCGCGAGGATGACCCCTTCGTTATCTCGTTCGATTCGCTCGGCGTCCTGAGGAACCAATGAGTTCACCCCCACCGCCCGGCCCGATCGCTGTTCGCTGCCGTTAAAGATAATGACCTGATCCGCACCCAGCGCGGCGAAGCGATCCAGCACATCTTTTTGAGCGCCCTCCAGCACGGAAACCGCTGCGATGACTGCGCCGGTGCCAATGATGACACCCAGCGTCGCCAACAGCGACCGCAACATGTTTTGATGCAATCCGCGAATCGCGGCTATGATGATTCGTACATGAAACATAATATTACTAACGTATTCCGATTATACCCTTTCCCCCACCCATGCTACACATAAATGGGGCACCCTTATGGATGAACCTAATACACTAATTTGTCATCAGCCTGAGAAAGCTCCTACACCAATTCGTCGTCGCTGCGCGTCGGCAACACTTCACCCGTTTCAAATGACGACGTAGCTTTTCGCTCCGCTGATTTTTTACGAAACATCTTGTCGTGCGCGTCACGAACATTTTTCAAAATATCGTCACGCCGTTGTTGATCCACCGAAGTGTCTTCTACGATTTTTCCATCTCTCATGGCTATCATTCGATCCGCCTGTACGGCGATATCCATCTCATGGGTAACCAGCACGATCGTAATGCCGTCGGCACGCAACTGATGAAACACCTGCATGATCTGATCGGACGTTTTGGAATCGAGATTGCCCGTCGGCTCATCCGCCAGAATTAAAGATGGGTGATTGACGATCGCGCGGGCGATGGCAACGCGTTGACATTCACCGCCGGACATTTCTGAGGGCGTATGCTTTGCACGATCCGCCAGACCGACATGCTCCAACGCCCGCATCGCCTGCTTTTTGTCGATATGAGCACGGGTATACATCAATGGCACGATCACGTTATCCAAAGCCGTAGTTCGATTAATCAGATTAAACGTCTGAAAGACAAATCCGATCTCCCGGTTGCGAATCCCAGCCAACTGCTTTTCATTCATTTCGCTGATCAGCTGACCGCGAAATTCTAACGAGCCGGAGGTGGGTCGATCGAGACAACCGAGAATGTGCATCAATGTACTTTTACCGCTACCCGAGGCTCCGGTGATACTCAAAAATTCACCGGAATCGATCGTGATATCAACCCCATCCAAGGCGCGGACCACAGAATCACCCATCTGGTACAGCTTATAAAGTTGGGCAGCTCGAATCATAAGGGGTTCATGGGTTGGAGTGATGGACGTCTCGCGGCTTTCCTAACCACGACGACTTTTCTTTTCCTCATTATTGTGACCACGCGATGTTTTGCGCGGCAGTTTTGTATAGACCGCCATCCCCTCTTGGAGTCCGTCGCGTACTTCGGAATAACTTCCGTTGTCCAGGCCGAACTTGCAGGCGATAAACTTCGTCTCACGCTCCGTTGGATCCGATGTCTTGACCGGGATGTGTACGCCCAGTTTTCCGCCCGGTCCCTCGCGAATGGCTTCGTTGGGACAAAGGACCACATTGCTGACATGCTCCGAAGTAAACTTTACATCCGCACGCATCCCCGGTAACAACCTCGAACGATTATCGCTGGTGATCACAACGTCCACCAGATAGGTCACCACCCCCTGCAATGTTTTGGGTTCGGGAAAAATTCGTTCGATCACCCCTTCAAATTCTTCGTCTCGAAATGATTCCACTGAAATCGAAGGTAAATGTTCAATCATCTCCGCGGCTTTACGAATATCCTCCGGCATGATTTCACTATCCGGATGGCCTGGCGTCGCCCATTTCGGGGCAATGGTGAGAACGCGACCGATATCTGACTCATCCACTTCCGCACGAACGATCAGACGATTCACATCCAACAACACGACCAACACCGTTCCACCGGTGAGCGTGGTCTTGCCACCCTGAATCACTTCTCCAATTTGAATGCGAACATCCGCGACGATTCCGTCAATGGGTGAAACAATTTCTGTTTTGGAAAGTCTTTTCTGGGCGTCGGCCAGATTGTTCTTCATGGATTCGTGGGTGGCTAACGCCTGTTTGACGACCTGCTCAGCTCGCGGAACTGCAATCTTCACTTTTTCGACATCGGCCTTCGCACCGTCGAGCTGCGCGAGTTGACTGTTATACGTTGTTTCCCGTTGCAACAACTCTTCTGCGTTTCGCTGGTGCTCCGGTAATTCTTTTAGCTTGTTGAGGCGATACACCGCCAGACGTACATTTTCTTTCAATTGATCCGCCACCGATTCCATTCGTCGAAGATCAACCGTCTGCGTCTGTTTCAAAACAAGCCGGGCCTCTTGAAGTTTCGCAGCTGCGATTTCAAGGTCCAACGTGGCGCGATTCACCGTGCGCTCTTCGTCATCTCGTTGCAGACGGATCAACAAATCACCCTTGCGAATTCGATCGCCGGCATGTCTGGCTATTTCGAGCACTTCACCCGAGGCTTCGGATTTGATCTCGATTCGTCGTGAAGGTCGAATTTCACCGGTGGCGTTAATCGGCAGTGTAAGATCACCCCGGATGACTTTTTCGGTTTTCCCCTCCAGCCCAGCCAAAGACAGACGAGCATTGGTTGTGAGATAGGAGTAACCCAAAACAACGGTACAAAGAACCAAGATTGTGATAGCAATGTTTTTCATAATTTATTGAAACCCGTCGATCCTGTTCAGGGGTTATCTTGTGTTAATCTAACTCTAAATACAACCGCAGGATATGCTTTGATCGGTTTATTGCGCCGGATATCATGTCCGTAGTTGTCATCCAGTCAAACGATGCGGGGTATATACCAGATTAAAGGTGTCCGCCACGGGTTTATAAGTGATCTTACCCTGATCGATATTAATTCCCTCCGCCAGACCCGAATCTTGCATACATGCTTTTTCGTAACCCAGATCCGCCAGTTTTAATGCGTAGGGTAGCGTCGCGTTGGTCAGGGCATAAGTCGAGGTTCGACCCACCGCCCCGGGCATGTTGGCTACGCCATAATGCACAACCTGATCGACGATGTAGGTAGGTTGCTCATGCGTGGTCGGGCGAATCGTTTCACAACAGCCACCCTGATCCACACCCACATCCACAATCACCGCACCGGGCTGCATTAACGATAAAAATTCCTTCGGGATGAGCACCGGACATCGAGCACCGGGGATCAACACCGCTCCGATCACCAGGTCTGCCTGCGTTAGATGTTTTCGCAATGCAAGTCGTTCGCTGAAAAGCGTATGCACGTTGGCGGGCATCACGTCGTCGAGATAACGAAGACGATCGACGTTGACATCCATGATCGTTACGTTCGCCCCCAGACCAGCCGCGACCTTGGCTGCGTTGGTTCCCACCACTCCGCCACCAATGATCAACACGTTAGCCGGTTCCACACCGGGAACACCGCCCAGCAAAATACCCCGCCCCATCATGGGGCGTTCCAGATATTTCGCGCCTTCTTGAATGCTCATCTTGCCCGCGACCTCACTCATGGGTGTCAGCAGCGGAAGCCGGCCTTGTGAATCCGTTATGGTTTCATAGGCGATGGCGATTGAACCGGTCTTGATCACTTCGTCGGTCAGTTCACGGTTTGCGGCGAAATGGAAAAAAGTAAACATCACTTGACCCTTGCGCATCAATTTGCGTTCATCGGGTTGCGGTTCTTTTACTTTGACGATCATGTCCGCTCGCTCAAACACTTCGCTCGCGGCATCCACCATCGTGGCTCCAACCGACGTGTATTCTTCATTGGTGATTCCCGAGCCGTTGCCCGCTTCCGATTGAACCACCACGCTGTGACCACGGCGAACGAGTTCATCCACGCCGACGGGCGTCATGCTGACACGATATTCGTGGGTTTTAGTTTCTTTAGGTACACCAACAATCATGGTCGATTCAACTCCAGCTCGGGAAACATCATCTTTGTCCGGGGGCGTCCACGTGCCTATCAAACCGGCAAGCATTTCCTCCCGCATCCCACTCCGCACGTTTCATCATGCGGTGAAAAACGGACTATATCCTGTCGCGCGGAGATTGGCAATCTGATGTTAATTTCGTTCGATCACGCTGAGGGTGAACGTATCGCTTTGCGTTGAGATGGTACCGCCCGGATTCACTATACCTGACACTGTAATAGTGATCGCATAGCTGCCCACCACCGCACTGTCGTCGGCCCAGATTGTGAATAGATGATTGAAGGAAGCGTCTGGCTCAAGTGCGAACGGGGTGTTCAAGGAAATTACGGAGGAAGCCTGGACCGTAATTCCAGTAGGAAGATTGGATACCACGGTAAGCAGTGCATCACTATTAAAGTTGCTACTCATCTGAACTTCGTAATTGAGTTCCTCAACCCCGACCTCAGCATCCGTGGCTCCGCCCTGTTCAATAAAATACAATCCACCCTCCGTCGGCGGGAGCACCTGCAACGTGAATGGCCCACCAAGAGGCCCGGGATCCAGCGTTGGGCATCCCACGGTAAATAGCAGCACTGATAAAATAACGGTGGTCTTGATGGCCACAAAGGCTGCAACCGGTTTTCTGTAATTTGAAATCACAATCTCTCCTCTACAAAATTATCGAAAAATATTGATTTTGCATGTCATTCACGACTATCGAGTGTAACATGGTGGGTGCGAATATGAAAGAGTTGTGTTCATGTACGATGGAACGCACAATTAACTCACTCCTTTATATGCCCATGAAGAATATGAACACATAACCGACGATACCATTGAATAGCCAAAATAAGAATTGCAGATCGAACTCCAAATGATAAAACGATTTGATTACATGATGGATATTGTTTTTTGACTACCAATCAACTCCTTACCCAATGTAACCAATCTTAACGTCATCAACGACTAGGTCACATGTTTAGACGATGGGATCGCTAGTTGCAAACTTTACTCAACCAGTCCATGGATTTATCCTTATGGCCCGGAAAAGTCCACAATGAACTCGAAGAAATCGGGCAGATCGACAGTTTGGTCACCGTTGTAGTCGAACATAAGGATGCACGGGAAGGATATCTCTTCCGGTGTGGGCATGCACCGCTGCATATACGCGAAGTCAGCCAAATCCCTGTCACCATCTATATTGAAATCTCCAAGCGTGCCAACAGGTGGTGGTGCAAACGGATCGCCAGTGAAGTCGCGATAGCACAACAGCCACAATTCGTAGTCGACAATGGTAATCATCCCATCGCCGTCGTAGTCGTAAGCCGGGTTGTAGCCGGGTTCACCAGATGATAGTCCGAATGCGGCCAGGAAGATCGCAAAGTCCCGCTCGTCGATAAATTCGTTACCGTCGAAGTCGCACTCGAACATCGTTGGGATGGGTATCCAGTTCCGTTCTATTCTCTCATAAACGAAGCTCACCTTCTCCATGTGCCGGAAACTTTCATTCTTCGGAAGAAACGACATCGGCATGAACGTCTCCATGTTAACGATTCGAGCGTTGCTCAGTGTGATCGTGAAGTATTCAGTTTCCACTTGGTTAGTTGGATCAATCCTATACCAACGAAGATTGACTTCGCTGAGGTTCTGTCCGGTGACCAGCGCCTTATGGAGACCCGGGGTTGACTTGTCGATCACCTTAACAACGGTCATCGGATTATGCATTATAGCGCTACTGGGTCGGCCGGTAGCGGGGTCAAAAGGCTGGAAGATCTTATGTTCCATCGCGAAGATGTCGTTGGAATCCTCTCGACCCTGTTTTTCGCTACTACCCGGATGCTCCGGGACGAACAAATTAATCGGGGTGGGCGCTAAAATCAGTGGTGTTGTAACCAGCAATCCCGCAATCACCACGAGCCAATTGATTTGTTTGCTAGTGTTTATGATTGACCTAATCTCCCTGTTATCTGGTTTCTTTTCCGACATGCGTTTTTGAAACCTTGATTGTCTTACCCACCACCCGGAGCACGCCACCTGTCCACCTCAACAACGGACTCAGGAAGCCAGTTCCATTCGATTTCCTCATAGACCAAGCTCAGTCTCTCCATATGGCGGTAACTTTCATTCTCCGGAAGAAAGGACATTGGCATGAACGGTTCAATGCTGACGATTCGAGCGTTTGTCAACGTGATCCTGTAATATTCCACTTCCTCTCCTGTAGTCGGGTCAATACGATACCAACGAAGTTCCACTTTGGCCAAGCTTTGGTTGGTGACCAAAGCCTTGTGTAAACCCGGGGTGGCCTTGTCAATCACTTTGACAACGGTTAGCGGAGTATGCATTCGAACACCATTGGGTTGGCCGGTAGCGGTATCAATAGGCTGGAAAAGCTTATGTTCCACTTCGAAGACGTCGCTGGAATCCTCTCGCCCCTCTTTCTCACTGCTGCCCGGATACTCACCGATGAACAAATTGCATGGAGTAGGCGCCAATGTAAACGGTAGAGCAAGGAACAGGCCCACCAAGACCCCCGATCGAACGAACTGATCGTTAAAGCGTTTCATTAAAATATCCTCCCTTCGTTGCGCATAGCATACCAAAGTGTGGAAAGCAACAGGTTTTAGTGATATGCGTTAGAAAATGGTTATACGAATCTCCTCCAGTTTCGTATTCGCAAATGGCAGCTCCTTAACTGAATTTACTGCCGAATTGTCACCTTAATATACCAGTAACGTATATACAAAGTCAAGGTTTTTTTGTACCAACCGTAGATTTGCAAGCTCCGATATTCACTGCTTTTCTACTGCGAATGGGGTATTTTATTTTACATTTTCTACCTTTCATACCTCCAGCCACTATTGATTGACTGGGCTCATCATTTCGCAAAACATGATTAGCCTCTGCATCACTCTTTTGCATGAAAACATCTATTTATCAATAGCGTCGTACTTATTCTGAAGTGACTGGAATTCTAGCGTTACGATAAAGAAACTTTATCGATAACAATAACTCATGATTTCGGGTTGTGCGGTGAGTAGTCGAGAAACTCCCACCTCAAACCGGCATAGGTTTGCGATTCACGCCAATGGTAAATCTTAAACTTCCAGAAACGCTTTGTGCCACCGGTGCGACCAGCTGCATCCTCCTGATCCCATAGAATCTCGGCGCGACCCGTCAGTTGTAACGTCCTGTTGTGCTCGAAGTCGAGGAATACCAAACCCGCATTCGGATTCACGGCAAAATTGCCGAGCGTGTTGAACATGCTGTTGCCATAATAATCGGGTATGAGCAGCGCCTGGTGATCGACAACCTCAACGAAGCCCGGCTGTCCGCCACGATGCGAGACGTCTACCCCACGCTGCGGATGCGCACTGGCGACAAAAAAAGTGTCCGCAGCCTGGATCAACGTGACTTGCTCCTGCCCCAGCGTGATACCGTCCGTTGCGGGAGTAACGGCTTGTGATGCTTCCACATCCACGAACCGAACTTCCCGCCGCTGAATATATTTTGGACAGTTCGGATAGCA
>CBDTZI010000060.1:0-11876 GCA_965364865.1 uncultured bacterium
CCGCTGGCACCGCAAGAGGGCGTCAGTAGAAACGCCCGTATGTCACCGCTTCCGTTCGTACCCCAACCAACAATATAACCATCATTGTTCACGTCCGTTGCCCGGGCAAGCGTCCATCCCGAGCCAGAGGGAACCAAATCATTAAGGTTTCTCATTCCGTTCGTACTGTCCCACACGAATGCACGAATCGCACTACCCGTCGTGTCAGATGTTCCAACCACAACATTGCTATCGTTGATCCCGAACGCCCAGCTCTGCGTCCCTCCCGTCAGGACGCCTAAATCTGTCATTGATCCGTCATAATAGAAGGCGTGCTTGGCCTCGGATGCGGTATAAGACCGACCACAAACGTTCCCGCTGGTGTTGATCGACTCGGCGCGGTGGTCCACAAAAAAACCTTCGCCTCCGAGCGATCCCAAATTCGTCATCGTCCCATTCGCCCATCGGAAGGGACGGAAAGCTCCGCTTGCTATTTGCGAACCACCTACCACCTGACCTGAATCGTTAATGTCTGATCCGATACTTTCAGTTCCTCCGAGTGTACCCAGACTGTTCATCCCGGCGCTGAGTGTGTACGCACCCGAGGGTAAATACAGAAATGCCAATCGTTGTCGACTATCCGCAGCTGCTCCGAAATCGACGACGGTACCCACAACCTCACTGCTCGTGTTGACTGCAAACGCTTCGCTATCCGTACGCCCCCCCACGATCCCGAGATCCGTCAGCCCTCCGCCACTCGTCCAGGTAAAGGCGCGACGGTTTCCGCTGCCATCGTCGGACCAACCCACGACCATATCGTTATCGTTGATTCCGTGGGCTTCCGCATCCGATCCCCCCAACACACCGAGCGAAGTAAACGATCCACAACTGAATTGCCACGAATCCGGATTGCCGCTGGCGTCTTCCTCAAAGCCAGCCACGTTTCTCGAACTGTTAATTTTCCACCCCAAGCTCGAATTGGCTGCTGTTACCGCACCGAGATCCGACACCACATACTCAATATCCGCATCGCACGCACCCCAATATCCCGCCACCCGAAAAGTATACGCATTGGCGACTACCTGGTGATAGAATTCAACGGCCGCACTCTCGTCGGAGGTGACGTGCAGCCTGCCAAGATCGCTTCCACCGTCTTCGGCCTCGTGCAGATCCAACAGCCTGGTCAGCGACGAACCATTGGGCCGTACACCCATATCCTGTTGTAACGCGACTTCATTGTTTGTCAGAACAAACTCGGTGATGGCATCATCCGGCACACCGCTCGCGGTTAAATCGACATCTTCCCACGTCACGTTGGAAGACGGACTGCCCGCGTCGGCGAACAGTTCGGTATAGGCTCGAGGCGCTTTACTCCAGTAACCCACAACATAGAAATCGATGTTTGCATCGGTCTCGGCATAAACCTCAACAATGGCGTTAGCGGTGCTGTCGGCTTTTACAAACAACGTAGCTGTATCGACCCCACCACTCTCCGCCTCATGCAGGTCAAGTCTTCGCACAAGCACAGAACCATTCGTTCGCACACCAGCCTCCTGCTCGTTGGCCGTGTCGTCGTTGGTCATAACGATCTCAGCGACCCCCGAAGGCATCACACCATACGAACACAAATCCTTGTCCTGCCAGGAGCCACTGGTTCCCGCAGTCATCGTATCAAATCGTTCCACATAGGTGCCGCATGTCCAGTAGCCTAATAGCACAAAGTCCACATCCGCCGTTGATCCTGAGTAATGTTGTATATCCGAACTCGCATCTGTCTGTACATGCATGACCAGAACATCGACCCCAGCTCCCTCGGCTTCGTGTAACAAGAGTCGCCTTTCCAGACTGGAACCGACCGCACGCACGCCACCGGAGAAATCCGTATTGGCATCAGCGTTTCTCACCGCGATCTCGACAATAGCGTTGGCTGGAACATTGAACGGTGCAGCGGCTAAGTCTTTCGTTTCCCACGTATCTGCGGATGTCGCTGTCCAGGCCTCAAAGGAATCGGTGTAACAAATCGTCAACTCTTTATGAGTGACGGACGTCGTCGATCCAGTGACCGCAGCGGCGGAAGTAAAATCACTATTGTTGAGGCTGATAATGAATGTGTCTCCATCCGAAAGCGATGCGAAATCGGCACGCAAGATAAAGGTTGTGTCTACAGATAACACGATAGAGGTGGAAAAAGTGATCGTACCCGCAGCTTGATTAACCACGCCGCTACCGCCTACCGCCGTAGTCTCTCCTCCGCCGATGTTTCCGTCGCTGTTGTCGTCTACGAGTAATTCAATACCCGCCCAATCGGAATCGGTAAGTCCGCTGATGGTTGTCAGTCTAAAAACAAGCTGAGTGATGGTCATTGATCCCAACGGTGACAGTTTAAAACCGAACAGTTCCGCATCGGTTTCTCCACCCGATTCAGAAAACGCATCTGTTTCCTGTCCAGCGGTGTGATCGCTAAGGACCGGCTTCCAGTAGCCGATCAAGTTAAAGTCCGGCGCGCCAGCTACGTCTTCATAAAAGAATTCAATGGTCGACGCGGAGTCTGAAAGGGCATGGAATCGTAACGTGTCGTTGCCTGAACCGCCTGAGATACGGTTTAGAGGAAGAAACCGGCTCAACGACGAACCGTTCGTTCGGGTGCCGCTGTCATTGCCGTTCGCAAAGTTATTCCAAATCGATATCTCCGCGACGGCACCTTTCGGAACAGATTCACCGGTCAGATCAATGTCTTCCCATGTGGAATTCGTTGATGGTTTACCAATTGCGGAAAATTTTTCGGTGTACTGACCGGGTGGGGTGGTCCAGTAGCCGACCAGATAGAAATCCACATCGGCGTCGACTTCGGCGTACAGTTCGATCGTGGCGTTGACGACGTCTTCAGCTCGAACAAACATAGTCGTTACATCGAGTCCACCACCATTAGCCGACGCTAAATCGATAATCCTGGCAAGCACAGAACCATTCGAGCGCACGCCGATCTGAGTAGCGTTTGAAGTGTTTTTGTTGACGCCTACAACTTCCGCGACTTCGTCCGCACTGACCCCGTAAGTGGTTAAGGTCTCATCCGACCACGTTGCATCAGCGCCCGCAGTCATCGTGTCAAATCTTTCGACATAGGTGCCGGAGTCCCAGTAGCCGACCAAATGAAAGTTAATATCGCCGGTGGTTTCGGCGTAGTGCTCTATTCTTGAACTGGCATCCGTCTGAACCTGCATCACCAGAACATCCGCCCCAGTAGACGAACCCTGGCGAAGTAGAAGACGCCGATCCAGACTGGACCCGAACGCGCGAACGCCTCCGGAGCGTTCCGCGTTGTTGTCGGTATTTTCTACAGATATCTCAACTACGGCATTGGCGGGGATGTTGAACGGGGCTCCGCTGAGGTCCTTCGTCTCCCAGGTGGCTGCGGATGTGGCGGTCCACGATTCAAAACTTTCAGTGTATTGTGCGTGCGCCGTGTTTGTGCAGGCAACGATAACCAAAAGGGTTGTGAACAGCACCGGGTATTGTTGAGACCCAGCCGATCTATGATAAGCAGGATTTTTCGACGCACGATCGACGATGTTCTTCCATTCTCTACTCGGTTTGCGATGCATATCTATCCGCGCCTTCAATGTTCGTGTTCAACGGTCATTCTCAAAAAGTACAACGAAGAAGTTGATCATCCCGAATCGAACTCTTTTTTGCGGACATTACACACTCCAAAGGCTCATCATCGGTACATTCAGTCAGATTGATATAGTTTTTGTAGCGTGTTTAGGATTGGCGTAATGGCTCTATGGGGCGTGAAAACCGTGAAATGTGAATACGTTCTTTTTACGCTTCAACTCATTGAACTTACTGATCACCACGCCAGGGGATGATAAGCGTATTTACAGTCTGTAATCGGCAAAATTACGAGGAATTTTTTCCCTAGCGGTTAGACATCAGCAGATTCGATCGCTCGTTGTAAGATTTCGCGTTCTTGGTCGCCCAAGGATAATTGAAGCGCGTGCGTGCGTGCGGCGGGAGTCATCTTCTTTAAGGTTCGTTGTAAAATGTGTATCGTTTTTTCTTCTTTCCAATCGTCAAGATAATCACCCAGCTTGGTTTCCAAAAACACCAGACAACCCGCGTCTTCCAACGCACAAGCTTCGTCATCCTGAGGCCAATGGTCTTTGGTAATTAATTCCTTGATCTTTGCGATGGCTTCATCAGAATAACCCACCGAGAGTAAAATCGATTCCGCCTCTTTCGCGTGATACTGTGCCAACGCTCCACGCCATTGGTGATAGCCGACCGTGGTTTTTGGATAGGTGTCACGCGGAATTTGCCAACGACGCAACGTGTGGGCGCGAGCTGCGATGAGCAGCTCCTCAGACGGATCATTCACCAATGTTTGAACCCATTCATACACGCGCAGTGAAAACATCAACTCGCGTGGTTGAGGTTGTCCGTCCACGATTTGAGTTCGAGGATCTTCACGGTTTGCGGCGTCTATTTTTTGAATGGCTTCGTTATATCGCGGGTCATTTTTCATGAAATCATCTTCCAGTACATAGGCTGATCTAACGCCCTGGAAAAACCCAAAAAGGTTTTTCCTGCATAGGCTATATAACAAGCTCTACGCGAAATGGCTGGTGATATCAAGTATTTATTAGCCAACGGTTGCACCATATTCAACTGGCAATCCATACAGAAAAATACTCGGATCATTCCGTCCATACCCAAAATTATCAGTGGGGTGTATTTCTACAAAAAATTTAAGTATAACAGATTTCGCGGAGTGGGAGAAAACGATATAGAGTACAGGTAGGTCAATGGATACGATACCGATACGAATAGCCGTGTGGTCTGGACCGCGAAATATATCCACCGCCATGATGCGATCGTGGGGCAATCGGCCCGACACCTTTGTGTGTGATGAACCGTTGTATGCCCATTATTTGAAAGAAACGCAGCTTGACCACCCCGGCCGGGCTGAAGTGATACAACACCATGAAACAAATTGGCGCAAGGTCGCAGATTGGCTGACCGGACCGATCCCGGACGGGAAAAAGATTTTCTATCAGAAACATATGTCCCATCATTTGTTACCCAACATCGAACGAGGTTGGCTTGACACGCTGACGCACTGTTTCTTGATTCGTGATCCCAAGGAAATGTTGACCTCATTGATTAAGCGTTTACCCCACCCCACAATTGAAGATACGGGGCTGCCGCAACAAATTGAGCTCGTAAATTATTTGAAAAATAAATTCGGGTCTACCCCCATCATCATGGATGCACGCGATGTACTTTCTGATCCACCGGACAAGCTTAACAAATTGTGCGTGAAATTGGACGTAGTGTACACGGATGATATGTTATCTTGGCCGCCGGGCCGAAGAGAAACGGACGGGATATGGGCGAAGCACTGGTACGACGCGGTTGAAAAATCGACCGGATTTCAACCCTACAAACCAAAAAACGAAGTAGTGCCTGTCAAACACCAGAACTTGTTGGCTGAATGTATCGAATACTATCAAGAGCTTTACGCACAACGATTACAATAATAAAAAGAATCCTTTGACGATAGGGAATAAAAATGTTACAGAGTTTCAATCCCAAAAACAAAGATCTGCTGGTGAACATCAATGGTGATCTGATCCACAGAGACCAGGCTGGCATCAGCCCGTTCGATTCATCGGTACAGGGTGGCGATGCGGTGTGGGAAGGGTTGCGCGTTTATAACGGTCGCATTTTCAAATTGATCGAACATCTTGATCGACTACGCAGCTCAGCTCTTGCTCTTGCGTTCACAGAAATACCGTCTCACGAAAACATGACCCAAGAAATCAAACGCACGCTTGAAGCAAATGAAATGCAGGACGGTGTGCATATCCGCCTGACGCTGACGCGCGGGGTTAAAGTTACGTCCGGGATGGACCCGCGACTGAATCAATCGGGCCCCACTTTGATTGTCCTGGCAGAACACAAACCGCCCGTGTACGACAAGACCGGATTAACCCTGGCTACGAGTAGTATTCGACGATTTCCGCCCGATTGCATGGACCCCAAAATCCATCACGCCAATTTGATTCAGTCCATCCTCGCAAAAATAGAGGCGAACGCAGCTGGCGCCGACGACGCGGTCATGTTGGATTACCGGGGGTTTGTGGCGGAGACCAACGCCACTCATCTTTTTGTCGTAGACCCTGAAAAAATAATCACCAGCCGCGATGTTGCCTGCCCGGAGGGGATCACGCGAGCGACCGTGATCGATTTATGTCATCAACATCAAATCCCGATCAATGAAAAAGATTATTCTTTAACCGAACTTTATCGTGCGGACGAGGTATTTTGTACGGGCACTATGGGAGAACTGGCTGCGGTGACCTGTGTGGATGGTCGAACCATTGGCGATGGAAAGATTGGGCCCAAAACACAACACCTGAGTGAATTATACACGGCGCTGACGAAGGATGAAGGATACAAAATCCTATAATCAAGTTTTACAACCTTGTGATTTCGTCACTGGAATTTTCATGAGGTAGCGTCAACCTGGCTTGTGACAAAAAGTCGATCGCTTCGGTCGTTGAGCCTTGTGTCACCAGATCGCATAGTGCAGAGCCGATCACCGGTGCAAACTTAAAACCGTGGCCGCTAAACCCGGTCGCAAAGAACACGTTTGGATGATGTCGATGACGATCCACAACAAACTGTTCGTCCGGGGTCATGGTGTACATACAAATCGAATGTTTAAGTAATTTCGCTTCGGCGCGTGGAAGAAAATCCTTCATAAACTTACGGACCCCTGTTTCATCCTGCGGATGCAACTCTCGATCGATCTGGTCGGGATCACAAACAACATCCCCCCCGCTATGGTTGGCTGTTTTCAAACCCAATGCGTCCAACACCGGAAAGCCATAATAAAAACCGTCGCCCGTATCGAAACCAAAGATGGGGCACCCGTGATCAATATCGTAAATCGAATCGCCGACATCAAACCAGAACACCACCTTCCGCCTGACCTCAAGGGGCAATGGATCATCCTTCAGTAAGCTGGATGACCAGGCTCCACTACAAATAACAAGGTGCTCCGCGCGATAGCGTTGATCCGTTGTTTCCACGGTAACACTTCCCTGATCCGCAGACCAACCCATCACCTTTTGACCTTCCAGTACCGTGGCTCCATGGCCACGCGCCAAATCGACATGCGTCTGAATCGCCGCTTCGGGTAACAAATAGCCCGCGTCCTTTTCAAACATCACCGTCATCTCTTCGGGAATGGAAAATCCGGAAAACCGGTTACGGGTTTCGTCCGGTGTTATGGTTTGAATATCAAGTTGATGATTTGAGATGGTCCGCTGCACACCCGAAATGATCAGCCCGGACATATGACCGGCTAAGAGTAACCCGCAACGATGGACAAGTTGTTTTCCGCACTCGTTTTCAAGCGCCGACCATAGATCATACGTTTTATGAAGTAACGGGATGTAAGCGGGGTCTTCAAAATAGGCTTTACGGATAATGCGTGATTGGCCATGCGAGCTGCCCAAGTCGTGGGCAATGGAAAATTGTTCCAGTCCCAACACCTTGCACCCGCGACGCGCCAGATGATAAACCGCGGCACTGCCGATTCCACCAACCCCGATCACAATAGCATCGTACGATTTCAATTCGATTCATCTCCACAGATTCACGCGATCCTACCACGCATGATAATCCAGAATCAAAATCAAAACCATCACCAGCCCATGCTCCCAGCAAAATAGCTGACCACCCAATCGAGAGGCGAAGTAGTGATCCGTACCAATTTTTTGAGAGTATGAATATAGTCGCCAACCACACACGCTCAGGCGAACAACGATATTCGTCACACGTTTATATCTACAATGAAGCCCTCATGGGTGTACGTCGCATAAGAAGGAGTGTCCCTGCGCAGGAAAGCACCAGCACCATGCATATCAATCCCCACGTTGAAGCCGCGGGAACAGGAGGCGGTGGTTCGCCATGAAAAAACATATAGGTTCCGCCGTCGAGTCCGCCACTACCCGACTGCGTGAATCGATCCACGAATGAACCGTCAATCGGATCATAACGCCAAACGATATTGGCAATATCACTCGTGACATAGAGAAGGCCATCCGGACCGAACTTCATGTCGGTTGGACGTGACGTCGACGGGATCAACGTATCCACCAATGCACCAGAATCCGAGTCGAACTCCAGAACTTCGTTCGAGGCTCGACTGGATACCAAAAACGTATTTCCATTTGGACGAAAGAGTACGGTACGGGGTTTCGACAGAGTGGTCCCACCACCGATCGTTAAGATCAGTGCTCCAGTTTGACCGTCAAATTTCAGCACCCGGTTGGAATTATTACTCGGAACATAAAGATGACCGTCTGGCCCAAACACCATCCCCGCGTCCGGGCCGTTCAAGCCACCGGTTCCGCTGGCAACAAAAATATCGATAAAAGCCCCGGTGATCCTGTTGTAACGATGTATGGAATGTGAATTATATCCACCCACATAAAGATTTCCGTCTGGACCGATAGCCATTCCCGTCGGACCGTCGAGACCACCCGTTTCATCAACCCCTGCGGTACTGGGATCATCCCAGATAAAATTTTGGAGGAAGGCACCTGAATCCCCGTGATATTTTAATACTCGATCATTTTTTTCACTTGCAATATAGAGATGTCCATCCGTGCCTTTCACAATAGCCATAGGGCCCAGCAAGTTTCCGCTGACATCAAGATTTCGCAGATGATCGCCTGTACAGCCATCGTAAATCGAAACGTTATCCGAGTTCCACCCGCTCACAAACAATTCGTAACCTGTACACAGCTCCACGGCCAAAACTTTTCCGCTGTCCATGCCCAACACACCGAAGAGTAGTGCGAAAATAATTTTTTGCATGCTCCACCCGAATGCCCCATATGTCATCGACTCTTGATAAAACCTGTTCCTGTGTTCGTTTATTTTCATTGTCATTTCTTTCACGCCCTCACTAACTTCGTTGCCCAGAATCCCCGTATACGACGATTGAGTTTGGGTTGTCTCGGCTAACACGCAGCTACGGTACCTCCCCGCTCAAATCATGCTCCATGTTCCGCCGAGACAACCTTCGCCCAACTACCTATAGACATTGACCTGACCAAACAGGACACGCATGAAAAATTGATCGGAAAACCCTTCCATTTTTAGCCCCATAACTACAAATATAATTTCGCACCCCATTGCAACATGGACATTGATTTGACTACAATGAACGAGAGCCGAAACCATATAATGACAGGATATACGACCCATCCCTCTTTATTGCAGCGACTGGCCCAATCGCAGTCGCAAGACGCCTGGCGTGAATTTGATTCTCGCTACGGCGAACTGGTTCTTAGCTATTGCAGAAGCCGTGGCCTACAACCCTCAGACGCGGAAGATATCAGACAGATCACGATGATCAGCATGGCCAAAGTGTTGCCCTCTTTCAAATACGATCCCGTGCGAGGGCGCTTTCGTGCTTACCTTCGTCGCGTGGTACAATCCGCCATCATTCGACATCTTCGACCCGACCGTCCCGGTGTGCTTTCTTTAAACTTTGATTCATCCACTACACACCTCGCCAAAGATGACGGTCCATTCGACGAAATTTGGGAACAGGCATGGATTCGTCATCACTACCGTTTGGCGATGAGAACCTTGCGCAATACATGTGATTCCAAAACACTGGCAGTCTTTGATCGATTCGTCGCGGGTGAGTCCGTCAATGCCGTGTCTCAAATGTTTGGAATGACAGAAGAGACGGTCCGCCGCACACGACTTCGAGTTAAAAATAAACTCAAGAAATTGATTGAAACACAAATTTGCGAGGAGGATGAACTCAGTGCCCCCAAGTGAGCATGATAACGCCGTCGGTCCACCATCCAATCAGCCAGACTTGACCGCCTTTGGTTTGGAAGCTGAAAACGATTCGTGGATCGACCATGTCCGAGCCGTGGAAACACCCGGCCCCCTGGGCTGCATCGGACCCTACGAGATTCTTTACGAAGCTAACCGTGGCGGTCAGGGGATTGTCTATCGAGCCACTCGACCCGGTATTGATGGAGAGATCGCCATCAAACGTTTGATCGGCGGATCGTTTGCATCGTCCAACGCACGATACCGTCTTCAACGCGAAGTGGAGCTTGCAACTCAACTCACCCACCCCAATATCGTAACGGTGCTTGGCCTGGAAATCGCAGACGGGCAACCGCTATTGGCTATGGAATGGATCGAGGGTAAATCGTTTGCGGACTGGGCCAAAAAAAAATCAGGGAAAAGACGATCCATCAAAAATATCGTAAACGTCTTTATCAAAGTTTGCGACGCTGTGCAATACGCACATAGTCGAGGCATTATGCATCGCGATTTGAAACCTTCAAACATTTTGATGGATCACCAGGACGAACCTCACGTTTTGGATTTCGGATTGGCTAAGCAAATCGATCAGCTTGATGGGACGCATGCTACTCAGACCGGACAGTTTCTCGGCACGCACGCCTACGCTTCTCCCGAACAATTCGAACTTCGACCCGACAAAATTGATATTAGAACCGATGTTTACTCGCTGGGTGTGATTCTTTTTGAAGCGATCACCGGAAAGTTTCCTTACCCGACGAATGAATCACTCGCCCAAACACTCGACACCATACGTTATACACCACCCGTGCGTCCATCTTCGTTCAGACCCTCTATCGATCGTGACCTCGAAACCGTGATTCTAAAAGCCTTGGAAAAATCCACTGACCAGCGCTACGCGTCGGTGGAAGCATTCAGCGCTGATCTGATCCGATTTCTCAACAAGCAACCCGTACTCGCCCATCCGCCGGGGATGTTGTATTCCTTTAACAAACTCTTCCAGCGACATCGGATCGCCGTGTCGCTGAGTATTTTTTCTATTCTGACATTAATCTTCGCCGCGGTGGGTATGACCTGGTTAGCTTATGCGACCATGGATGCGAACAAAAAACAAAAACAAGCTCTCCATATTGCACAAATCAGTAGCTCCTTTTTGCAAGATGCGCTTTCCTCCGCGGATCCCAGACATCGGGGTGGCGATGTTACCGTCGTACAAATTCTAGACGAATCAGCCAAACGAGTAGAAAACGAATTGGCGAATGAACCACAAGCCGCCGCTGATATTTACCGCACGATTGCGCGTACCTATTATAATCTCTGGCTCACCAAACGATCAGAACCACACTGGCGTTCGGCGCTGCGACTCTACCGATTGGCCCACGGCAATTTTCATCCGGACGTAGCTGACTGCCTGACAAGACTGGGCGGGGTACTTAGTTTTCAGGATCAACCTGAAGCGATTGAATTGCAACGCGAATCGTTGATGATTAACACCCAGCTGTTCGGTGAAAATCATCCCAGAACCATTCAAAGTTTACATGGTCTCGCGTTTGCAACCTATCGCACAACGCAACCGCCGGATTATAAAAAAGCAGGAAATTATTTCCAACAAATACTATCTCTTAAACGCGAACGGTACGGAAAATCTCATATCAAAGTAGCGAGCACGCTCTACACCTACGCAGCCATGCTGTCTCGCGCGGGCCGTCACGACGAAAGCATCGCGAATTACATGGAAGCCCTTGCGATCATGCTGGAAACGCTTGGCGATCAACACCCACGCTATATTGAATGTCGAGCAGATTATGCCATGAGCCTGAAGCGAGCCGGTCGATACGAAGCCGCTGAACAACAAATGAGATTCGTGGTTGAAGATGCACGCACGCTTTTCGGACAGATCTGGACCGCCAATCCGTTAATCCAGCTGGCAAGCATCAAATTTTCCGCCGGGCAGTTTGACCAGGCAGATTTCGTCCATCGTGTAGCCTTCGATGACGTCGCCTTCTTTAATGTCATTGAATTTGTCG
>CBDTZI010000061.1:0-11868 GCA_965364865.1 uncultured bacterium
GCCCGATGATTGACATCAAGATCAGCCACTTGCTGACCGTGGGAGAATTAGCCCCGTTGGACGAAGCTTCTTCGGTGGTGTCGCCGATTAAAAGAAGCCCGCGCCCAAGCAGATCGGTCAGCAAATCGAATCGCTACCACATCGACGCGGACATGAGAAACAATCGAATCGTGATCGCCGCACCGCAGCTCATCATAGACATCGCCAAAGAATTGATCACTCAGTTTGATTTGGAGGGCACCGGTTTAGAAATCGTGTTCCGCACCATTGAACTGACCAACGCCACCGCCTCTGACATGGTCCGGGCGATTCGCGAAATGCGAGGCTCATCGGGTCGTCGAATTAACAAACCGGGTGCCCCCAGCGTCAAACACCCCAAGTTGGGAAGTGACAATCTCACGGTGGTTGAAGCGCCGAGCGGCAGTGCGGTCGTGTTACACGGACCGCGGGACCAAGTGGACGAAGTGTCCGATTGGATCGAACAACTCGATAATCAGTCCACGGAAGGTCAAACCATCAAAGTGTTCGAGATTAAGAACGCCGACATTCCCCGGCTCGTGGAACTGATCTTGAACGTGGTGGATTCACCCGCCGGACCCATCAAAGGCAAAGCCAAGCGACCAGCGAAGCGTGCTTCACTGGAGGATAGTGACGATTTATACGAATCGAATAGAACCTGGCATGGCCAAAGCATTTACATCCAGGCGGATATGATCGCGAGCACCATGATCGTGGCGACCTCCGAATCAAAAATGAAACGCATAGAAAAAATCATCTTCGATTTTGATTCAGACAAAAACAAAGAAATCATGGCGAGCACACCATTGCCCAATTTCGTTTACGAACTTCAGTTTGTAGACTCGTTTGACGCCAGTTGGGAGCTGTCGACCGTGCTCGGCGAAGTGTGGGAACCCAACGACGATCAGCCAACGGTCACCTCGGCGATGTTTGGTAACAATCTGATCATCAAGTATCACGATGAATCGCGGTTTGGCGAAATCGAAGACATCATCAATCGCTTTGTCGACAAACTCAGCCCGGACGAACAACGAATAGGCAAAAAATCCTACGCACCACCGAAAGGTCTCAGCGCCGAAGAGGTGGCATTGTGGTTCAAAATGAATCACCCTGAAGTCGATATCGAAATCATTAACATCGCAGAAAAAACAGTGGATTTTGGCATTGAACGTCTGACGCCACCCCAAACGGGTCGCAACTATCCCTGCGTACTGCCCGGTGCGTTTTATCAAATGACGCAAACCATCATGACGGGCGTTCTTGGTCAGCAGAAAAAAAGAAGCAGCGACGACATGATTCGATCCATGCTGCCCGGATCCAAAAAAGATACCGATAGCCGGGAAAAACCAGAACGCGAGGGATCGAAACGAATCCTCAAGGGTGAAAAACTCAAAGTCTATTACGACTCGGAACAAGGAGTTGTCGTTGTAGAAGGTAAGCAGGCACTTCTCGAAGACGTCGACGATTGGATAGATGAAATCAAAGAGGAAATGGAAAACTGGCCACAAAAGCCAGACATTCGTATCTATCGCGTGAAATACATCGGCGTCTACGAAGCTCGTGAAATTATCGAGGAGATGTTCAACGCCACGCGCCAACAGAAAGGAGCGGTGCAAGCTGCTCAACGTCGCCAGCAACAGATTCAAAGGCAACAGCAGATCCAACGTCAGCGTCAACAACAGCAACAACAGAATCGCGGCGGTCAAACAGACCAGCAAGGCAAACAGCGCGGCCAACAACCGCAAGCGGGCAATACCCTGCAACTTCCCAAAGAGGCGGTCCGAATTTTTGCCAACCCGCGCGATCGCACACTCATCTTTCGTGCAGAGACCAGCCAATACCCCGCGATTGAAGAGTTATTGGCGACCATCGATCAGCCCAAACCGATCGACAGCGAAATGCACATTTTTAAGCTGGTCAAACTTGACGCGTTGGAAGTTGAACAAATGTTAAAAAACCTGCTCGGTCTCGGAGGTACTAAGGCCAAAAAACCAGCCACGCAACAATCCGGTGCAAGAGCCGCTGGTCGAAACAATCGATCGCGTCAAACCCCCTCGAAGCAACTACCGCAAACCATTATGCAGGAAGTGGTTGGCAAAACCGGGGTACTTGGCGTGGATCCCGAAGACATCAACATTACCGCCAACGAAGCCGCCAATTCGATCCTGGTGATGGCTCCCAAAGCAGCCATCGAATATATCGATCAGATCATCAACGAGCTCGAAAGCATGGATACCAACAGCGATGAGATGAGAACGATCACTTTACAATACGCCATACCCAGCAAGCTCGCGGAAACGATTGGAAACGCATTGAGTCGCGGCCCAAAAACCAAAAAGGGAAAGCCCGCTGGCGATACCCGTTTTACACTCACACCCCACGACGAAACGAAACGGTTATTTGTCTCCGCTCGTGATGAAATGTTCGCTCGAATTGAAAAAATGGCCAAGACACTCGACCAACCCCAACAGATCGGTTTTGAGATGAAAATTTATCCGCTCAAACATGCCGATGCGAGAAAGATTCACGAACAGATGACCGCACTGATGACCGATTACATGAAACGATTGGGAAAAAGCGCTAACCGGATCGAGCCGTTCAGCGTCGAGGTGGATGACACGATCAATTCGCTGATTGTAATGGGCAGCCCGTCTGTCTTTGAATTCATAGAAACCAATCTTGCGATGGTCGACACGCCGGCCAACGCATCGAGCCCACCGAGTATACAAATTTACTCTGTTCAATATGCGGACCCGGGCATCGTAGCCAACATCATCAACCAATGGGCGAAGTCACGCACCCAAGGTGGCGGTCGATCTGCTAAAGTCCCCACTTCGGATCAGGTGATCGCAGCGGCTGAACCGGTGACACAATCCGTGGTCGTCAGCGCATCCGAAAAGAATCACACGATCATCAGACAACTCATCACCGACCTGGACGTCGCACCGGAAGGTCAGGGTGTTCATGTCTTGACCATTGAAAACGCGGACCCCCAGGCGGTCGCGCAAACCTTACAAACCATTTTTATTCAATCGAGTGGAAAACGCGGACCACAAAAAATTTCGATCTCCTCCACACCAGGTTCAAAATCCATCACGGTCAAATGCAACAACGAAGTGTTGCAGGACATCAAAGATGTGATCGCCCAACTCGATACTGAAGGGATCAATCAACCGAAAATTATTACTTTGAAATTTGCCAAAGTCGGACAGGTGTTGCCCACGCTTCAAGACATGTTTATGTCACAGCGCGGGAGTGGCGGTCGCGGGAAAATGCAACCGATCATCAACGGCAACGAAGCCATCAACGCCATCATCGTTCGTGCCGAGTCGATGGACCTCTCCGCGATCGAATCGGTCATCGTGAGTCTGGACACCCAGGAAGCCGCCGACAAGCCCAGCTTCCGTCTGATCCAGGTTAAATCGGGAATCAATGTGACCAATCTGGCAGAAAAAATTGAGCGAACCATCAACAACAGTGTAAGCAAAAGACCCGGCTCGGGAAGCCGGGGATCGACGGCCAGCATCACCGCAACCCCCGACGTTCGTACGGGTACAATCATTATAGCGGGCACACCCACCCTCTTTGATGAGGCTGAAAAGCTCATTACCTCTTTGCAGGATATGGGGCCTTCGGGTGGACGTGTCACCAGAGTGATCCCCGTTAGCAGGGTTAGTATCGACGATGTTCAGCGACTGATCGACCAACTAACAGGTGATTCATCGAGCGGTGGTCGGTCGCGACGTGCAACAGGAAGTCGAAGTGGTAGTAGCAGAAGAAGTGGATCAAACAGCCCTTCACGAAGACCGCGAACATCCTCAAGCCCGCGCCGGGGTCGTCCGTAAGACACAATTTGTGCTCTCCAAAATAGAATGTTTTTGATAGATTTTCGTTGCTCTGTCAGCGGAACCCGGTAGACTTTCGTAAACCTTTCGCTCATGCGATTTGCGCGATTGAGCGGATGATTACGGTATCGGGATGGAGCCCGAACCGAAGGTCATATTTTCAGGAAGCAAGGATGATGGGTAAGAACGAATTTTCGTTTTCGTGCAATCGTAAACAACGCGGGCTGCGCGTTTTACTTTCAGCCGTTGCGATCGCATTTTTCATTTCCACCACTTCGATCACGCTCGCACAAGTTCCCGTGTCCGCCCTCCCTGAGTCACAGGGTGAGACGCACGACGAACGATTGAAACGCGCGTTGCAGGAAATCGACCCAGCCATGTTCAACAAACTCATCGGCGCGGAAATCGACATCGAAGTCGTGGGCGATCAGATGATTATACAGGGTCCGGAAGAGGCGGTTCAATCGCTGGAGCTTCTTATTCGTTTGTTGGATGAAAGCAAAGACCAGAAGGTGATTGAAATTGTACGGGTCGAAAAACGCGACGCCAACGAAATCGCCAGCGCCGTGGAGCCGTGGTTGCGAGAGGCGTTGGGAAAACCCAACCAACCCGCGGAAGACGAGTTGTCCATCGCCGCTTTGTCGCCGAGCGTGCTCTTGGTCTCCGCCCTGCCCGATGACATCGATTTTATCGTCAGTATCATTCATGAGGTGGATGAGGAAAAAGAACCTCTTCCCGAATTTGAACAACTCGTGTTTCCGATCAAACATCGTAAAGCCACCGACGTCGCCACTCAGCTCGTCGAAATCATTCAGAAGATTAACCAACAAGGTGGACGCAGCGGCGCGAACGCCGAGATTCAGGTCATCCCCAACAACGCAAACAATACGATCCTGGTCATCGCCTCCGAAGAAGAACGAGAACGAATTCAAAACCTGATAAACGAAATTGATGTCGAACCGACCGCGGGCTGGGGTGATGTGAAACTGACCATCTACCCGCTGCTTCATTCCAAAGCCAAAGAACTCGCCGACACCATTACTGAACTACTCGCGTCGCAGGAAAAACGAGAAGCGGCGGAAGAATTTATTTATCGCCTGAGCATCAGCAAGGCGTTGCCGTCCGGCGAACTGGTAGAACTCGATCCGATCGATTTACAAAAACCCACGCGCATCATTCCCGACGATGGCACCAACAGTTTGATCGTAGCTACGGTGGAAGAAAACATTAAACCATTGGGCGAATTAATCCGCCTGCTCGACGGCGTACCCACTTCGGAAGAAGTCGGCATTATGATTCGACCGTTGCGATTCGCCGATGCGGATTCGGTGGCCGATGCGATTAATGCCACGTTTGATCAAGCCAAGAAATTACCCGAAGACCCCGACGGCAGCGGCACGGGCGCGGTTCCGGATGGGATACTCGGAAAAATCGTATACAACATCAGCGTGGTGTCTGATGTTCGCACCAACACCATCATCGTAACCGGCCTGCAGGAACAACTCTCCATCGCGGAGATGATCGTGGCTGAACTGGACCAGCCAGCCAACGCGTTGAAATTCCCACTGCGATTCATTGAACTTGAGCACACCGACGCCACCCGACTGGGTCAACTCGTGACCGAACTGTTTGACCAGCGATTTGAAGCGGCTCAGGCGACCGGCGCGGGAGCCGCCGCATTGGAACGCGAACGTATTTTCTTAAGCATAGACATTCGCAGCAATTCATTGATTCTCTCCGCGTCGGAAGAAAATTTCGGGGAAATCACCACCATCGTGAAGCAACTCGACACCGTGCCGGCCAAACTTTTCGATCAGATTCGTCTGGTCCAGTGTGGGCGACTCTCAGCGGCTGATTTGAAAACGAAAATCGAAGACCTCTGGAAGAGAAAAGCCGACCTGCGCCGCGAAGATGAAATGTTGGAAGATTTGCCCATCGTTGTGGTGGACGAACGAAGCAACTCGATAATTATCGCATCGAACATGGAAGATTTCGACGAGATCAAACGGCTGGTGGAAACGCTCGAAGCCCAACCGAGAATCGAGGACATCGAACTGTTTAAGCTGGACTTCGCAGACTCCGTGGTCATCGCAGCCATGCTGGACGAACTGTTTGAGGGAATGGCGGGTGATTCCGAATCGTTTCAGGCGCCGACCATTCTGCCCGACCCGCGAAGCAATGCGTTGGTCGCCGCGGGCAATCGTGACGCGATGGAACGCGTCGCGGAAATGCTGAAACGATTAGATGTCGAAGCCGGACCATTAACAGCCATCTTTAAGGTCTACGCCTTGCAACATGCCTCAGCGATCAAAATGGCGGACCGTATGCAGGAACTTTTTGATTCGCGTAACGAAGGTCAGGACGTCACCCACACCCCCATCGTGATCCTATCCGAAGAGAACTCAAATAGCCTGGTGTGCAGTGCATCGCGTGACGATCACACGATGATTCAGGGATTGCTGGACCTTCTGGACAAGCCTTCGAGCATCGCTCGACACTTTGAAATTTTCCCACTCAGGATGGCCAAGGCGAACAACATCTCGGAAAAACTGGAAAACATTTTTAAGTCGCAGGCAACGGGATCGTCCGGTCGGGCGGATGCCATCGCAGCTGTCGCCGACGAACGAACCAACTCGATCATCGTATGGGCCTCGCCTTCGGAAATGGTCAACATCGGTGACATCATTTACAAACTCGACACCTCCGCCCCGGCGGTCGAAATGATGATCAAAGTTATTCAGCTTAAACAGGCACTGGCACAAGATTTTGCAGAACTGTTGGATCAGGTCATCGCGGGCGAAGATGCCGGTGGCGATAACGAGCGAGCGGTGATAGTTTCCTTTTTGCAGAAAGATGAACATGGTCGCGAAACGGTTCGCAAGTTGTTGAGACAGGACATTCGCATTCAGGCTGATCCGCGTACAAACTCGTTGATGGTGATGGCTCCTACGGACAGCATCGATATGCTCGAAGCTATGATTCTGGACTTCGACAAAATTCGACCAATCACGTCTGAGATTCGACTATTCCCGCTGATTAATAGCGACGCGGACGCCATGGTCGATCAGCTGACGGAACTGTTCGCAGAGGATGGCGGCGGAGATAGTGAAACACAAAGCAAGCTGATTTTCGGCGACAAACTCGGAAAAGAGGACTTGGCTACGGTCGGACAGGACCTTCGATTTTCCGCCGATCCGCGAACCAACACATTGATCGTAGCTGGCTCGGAAGTTTATCTGAACATGGTCGAAGACCTGGTACGATATCTTGATTCGCAGGAAGCAGAGGACCGCGTCACGGAAGTATATCACGCAAGATACCGTGACGGGAATGATCTTATGGGTGCGATTCAAGGATTCGTCGAACAGGAAATCAACATCCTAGGCGAGGGTGACGACGATGAGTCACGCATGCGTCGCATGGAACGACAGATTTCCGTGGAAGCGATCGGCGACGAAGAAGAGGGTAGCAGTTCCTTAATTATTGGCACCAGTCGTCGCAACTATCAACGCACGATGGATCTGGTTCAATCGCTGGATCGACCCGAACCACAGGTAATGATTTCGGTGTTGATCGCGGAAGTCTCGTTGAGTGATACCGTCGCCCTGGGCGTGGAAATCGCCGGCCAGGATTTACACTTCTCCGAAGATGCGATCCTCGGGCCCAACGGCATCGTTCAAGGTAGCAATTTCGACTACGTCTTAGGCAGTGCCCTGGGTGTGCCCTTCAGTTCGTTGGGCGTCAGTTTTTCGGTCACCGGTGAAGATTTTGGTTTTCTGCTCCACGCATTACAACAAAACAGCATGTTGGAAATTCTTTCACGCCCTATTCTTACGGTGCGAAACGGCGAGGAAGGAACTATGACCATCGCCGATCAGGTTCCGGTGATTACATCATCCACGATATCAGATACCGGTGCGGTCAACACCTCTACGGGCCGTGAAGATGTTGGTATTGTGCTGACGGCTACGCCGCACATCAGCCCGGATGGATATGTCACGATCGCACTGTCGCAGGAAATCTCCAACATCAGCGGTGAAAACATTCAACTGTCAGAGGGTATTACGCAGCCGGTGTTTTCCACGCGTGAAGTCGAAACCAACGTCACGGTACGTGACGGCGAAACGGTGATTATTGGCGGGCTGATCCAGTCGCGTCTGTCGAAGGGTCAAAATAAGATTCCCGTACTCGGCGACCTGCCCTACCTGGGCTGGCTGTTTCGTTCGGAAAACGTAACCAAAAGCAAAACAGAAATGCTCATCGTATTGACGGTGGATATTATACGAACGGATGAAGACATGCGACGGATTAACGAAGAACAACTAAGGCGATATGAATTACCCGAGTCCGTTCTGAACAGCCCGTTAATGGAAGGCATACGAATCACACCCCAGGAAAACAACCTGGGACCGGTTAAATCCCGACACAAAAAGAACGAACTGATTCGCGTGGAACCTCAGCAGCCAGAATCTCGCAAGCGATACGGACCACGGACGAAAGCCTATGGCCCGCTGATCTCCGCACCGGTTTCGGACAAAGCACCGAAGCTCGCAAAAGTTTCGTATGGACCGAAAATCAATAACAACTAAGGAATTCAGGTGCCACGGATCCCAACTCGTCGGGATCCTCCGGTGTGATGAAATAAACGCATACAACCCCGTTGGACTTAATTAATCAATCATGTTCACAACACACAACTTAAAAACGATTCTTGTCATCAGCCTGGCCGCGATCACACTCGCACAAACAGGATGCCAATCAAGCCGGCCACAATCTCATCGCACAACAGCATCGCGTCGCAAACAGCCCATCATCCAGCGTATCGCCTGTCTATATGATCAACGACCCTGGCTGACCAAGCTGGACCTGGCGGGCGATCGTGACGCGGAGGGCATCAAGTATCGCGTCTTTTTAGACCCGGGAACGGGAAAAGGGATTTGGACGGATGGTCAGTTTGCGATCAAAATGTATCGACTCGATCGAACTCGTGATGGAAAGCTTCAACGTACACTGGTCAGCGACTGGAACTATCCCTCCAGCGCGATCAATACGATCAAATCCAACCTGCTGGGCCAGGGCTATCATCTGTTTTTGCGCTGGCATTCCAAAGACCTTGCAGGCCATGAGATTGAACTCGTCACACAGTTTACGGATTCCAACGGCTGGGTCGTGCGGGCGGGTACCAAACGATTCCCCATCCCAAAAATCACTTCCTGATGCGAGAGGTGTTTTCCAACTCACTCTGTTTTGTGGTATAAATACATTTGAAAAACTAAGCAGGCTCTCGAGCCGTCGAGATTGATTACCAGCTATGGTGGTGTGAATATCAAACGCCTGCATCATTACGGAGTACGGGCATGACCGAATGGTCTGAGTATATACGATCGTTGCAATCGTCATACGATAACATCGTCGTCAATCAAAACGGTCGCGTCACTCAGTTTTCCGATCTTGAAAAAGAATACCACACGATCAAAGATGGTTTCGCCATCGCAGACCGTAATGATCGAGCATTGTTGGAAGTGACCGGCGCGGATCGAGCGAGCTGGCTTCATAATCTGACCACCAATCACATTCTTAACTTAGGCGTCGGCGATGGGCAATATACGTTCACGCTGAACTTGCAGGGACGAATCCTGTTTGATGTGAACGTCCTTGTCATTGAGGATCAATTCTGGTTGGACATCGACCGACGATTTATTGAAATCGCCCTGCCCCATTTTGAAAAATATACTATCGTCGAAGATGTTGTGATGACCGACATGACGAATCAATATGTTCGTATTGGACTCACCGGCCCGCAGACGATCGAAGCATTGATATCTTCAGGTGCGTCACACGCTCAGGCGATGCCCGCTTTGGGAGTAACGACAATCAGCTGGCAGGGTCAACCCATCACCATGATGCGACACGATTTTTGTGGTCCTTTTGGCGTCGAATTTTTTGTACCCATAGATCAAGCGACCGCATTCTGGCAATCGTGGATTCAAAACGGCGCGACTCCTCAAGCAACTCCAGTGGGTGATGACACATTAGAAATTCATCGCATAGAGTCGGGCATCCCTCGATCGGGGTTTGAAATCACTGACGAGATTTTGCCCGCGGAGACAAAGCAACTTGACCGAGCGGTCAATTATAACAAAGGGTGTTATCTGGGTCAGGAAGTGGTCGAACGGATGCGATCGCGCGGCGTGGTCGCGCGTCAGCTATGTGGATTTGTCATTGAAGGTGAGACCCTCCCCCCCGTTGGCGCAGAAATTCTTTCGCCCGAAGACAAACCCGTGGGCAATCTCACCAGCGTTTGTCGCTCCATTGCCAGAGATTCCGTCATCGGACTGGGCTATATCAAAACCGCTTCGGCTTCACTCAACTCCTCGTTACAGGTATCGTGGGACGATCAAAAACTAGCAACCACCGTCACAGAATTGCCCTTTACTACCGCCCTCGTGCAAAAATAAAAATTTCGTGATATAATTCCTGCGATCGTTCGGAGAAGTTTGATCTCCATGCTCTACCCATACGGGTATTTTCTGTCACGGAGTTTGTTGATGAGTGAATCAGTGGTAGTAGTAACAGGCGGCGGTCGAGGCATTGGCCGTGCGATCTGTCAGCGGTTTGCATCAGGCGGTGCACAGGTCGTCGCCGCCGCAAGAAGTCAAAACGAACTCGATGAAACAAAATCGTTGATCGAACAATCCGGTGGACGATGTGAAACCATCGTCACCGATGTCACTCAACCCGACCAGATCGCCAACATGATCGAATCCACGCTTAGCCAGTTCAAACGAATTGATGTGATGGTGAATAACGCCGGCGTTGCATTGTTAGGCAATATCGAAGAACTCACGCCCGATCTTTTTGAATCCATGTTAACGGTCAACGTTCGCGCGATGTATTATGGCTGTCGCGCCGTTTGGCCCGTGATGAAAAAACAAGGTGAAGGCGTAATCATTAACACTTCGTCCGTCTCTTCGATCGATCCGTTTCCCGGTTTTGCAGGATATGGAGCGACCAAAGCGTGGGTGAATATGTGGACCAATGCAATGGCGGACGAAGGGAAAAGCCTGGGGATTCGTGTTTTTGCGATCGCACCCGGTGCCGTGGAAACCCAAATGCTTCGCGGCGCGTTTCCAGATTTTCCGGCGGAACAAGCGTTATTCCCGCAAGATGTAGCTGAAATGTTTTTCACCGTCGCTCAACCGAGCTGTCGCTTTTCGACAGGACAAACGATTTTCGTGAAAAAATAAATAACCGAGCCGCAGACTTCATCTTGCGCGGTGTCCGTTAAATCAAATGAACCGATCAAATTAATCAGTTGGAGAGAGAGTTATGAGTTTTTTCTGGCACATACGCAATCAACAGGCGGCGGCGCAAGCATCGTCAGCGGCAAATCGTGCGGGTCGAGAGGCACGGTCGGCCAAATCTGGAATTGACGACATTGAATCCCGTCTTGAACGCTCGCTGATGGCCTGCGAAGCGATGTGGACCCTCATGCGAGACAAGCTCAATCTCACCGATACGGAACTACTCGACCGGATCAACGAGATTGACCTGTCCGACGGCAAGTTGGACGGTAAGGTTCGTAAAATCGCTCACGCCTGCCCGTCCTGTGGCCGAACCATTGCAAAACGAATGTCCAAATGTATGTACTGTGGACAAGAGGTGATGAACGACCCGTTTACATAAACACAAAAGATGTAACGTCGGGGCTTGTCCCCGGCGCTAGCGATACGGAGCCACCCACAAGGGTCACAGACCCCCGGCTAGGAGTGACGCTACGCTTGACTGTTAAGTGCTCTAGGGGGGCGAAGAAAAAATCTACTCCCCTTCCGGTAGTAAACCAACATCCTGAGCAATTTCCGTGATTGCCTCGATACAGTTGGCGATGTGTTCATTGAGTTCAAGGCCCAGCAGTTCAGCCCCTTCGTGAATGTCCTCGCGCGATACCGCTGCGGCGAATGATTTTTGTTTCAATTTTTTGACGATGCTTTTGGGTTTCATGCCC
>CBDTZI010000062.1:0-11840 GCA_965364865.1 uncultured bacterium
CGTGTGTATGTTCTATGATATCGGATTGTTTGTCAAGAAAAAAATAGAAAATATTCAATGTTTTTTTATCGAAGTGCCATATTATTGACACTCATGAATCACGAATGACTGGCTGACCCGGCTGGTTAGATTAACGGGGCTGGTTAAGTCAGCCGGGAATCCCAGCCCAGCCGGACCAACCCCACCAGCCGGGCCGCTCTACTCAGCCGGAAGTTCCTTGCCAGCCGGGTCAATCTAACCGGCCGTGCGTATCGTACCGGTCGGGCCGGTACTACCAGCCGAGAGTGACACACTGAGCCGGTTACGATATTTCAATCTGGGCCGGTACTGGAAACTGGAAACTAGGTTTCGATTTTTCTTCGTGTCCTTGTGACTAGGTGCTTAGGGTGCTGTTAACAGAGCAGGGTCAGTTGTGCGGACCAACACTCCCCTCCTTACTAAGGAGGGGTTGGGGAGGTTAATTGTAGCGTCACCCCCCAACCGGGGGTCTGTGACCCTTGTGGGTGGCGAATGATCCGAGACGCGCCCGTGAGGAAGCGGCCTGCTCGAACCACAAAACCCAACCAAAAATACGGGGTGAATGAGCGGGAAAGTTGACGGGATCGTTTTTTATGTGTATTTCTGTTTGGTGATTATCTAACAAACAGATAAAATGAAGGAATGAATAATAAAAGGAAATGCGTGTGAACACTCTGGATCCCAAACAAGTGATCAAGGATATTCGTGACCATCTTGCTGCGCACGACCGACACCTAGCTTTCCTTTTTGGTGCTGGAACCTCAAGCGCAATTAATATTGCAACTGATGTTGCCGCAGGCGAAAAACCAAAACATATAGCCCTGATTCCGGGAATTGAAGGATTGACAAAAAATTGCTGTGATGCTGTTTGCGGATTGGGTACTTCTGAGACCGAAGCATGGAAAGTTTTGGTTAAGCAGTGCGGGCAAGATAATCGCCCCTCCAACGTAGAGAATATTCTTTCAAAAGTGCGAATGAAGATTGACGCACTTGGTGAAGGGGAGCAGTTATTGGGTCTTGATTTGGAACACATCAAAAAGATTGAGAAAACAATCTGCGCTACAATAGCAAAAACTGTGACTCCTGATGAATGTACAATTCCAGAGCGAACACCCCATACCGACTTCGCGGATTGGGTAAAGAAGTGTAATAGAACTGTTCCTATAGAGATATTCACAACGAACTATGACATCCTGTTCGAGCGAGCCTTCGAATACTCAAATATCCCAGTGTTTGATGGATTTGTTGGAACATTTAGGCCATTCTTTTATCCTGAGTGTATTGACGATGATCACCTGCCGAATTCAAAGTGGATGCGACTGTGGAAATTGCACGGATCAGTCAATTGGGATATCGATGATCAAGTATCAAGAAAACGGTTTATCAGGCGTAAACCCAACGAGAGCGGTGTGATGATTCTACCCTCACATCGGAAATATGACGAGTCGCGCAAACAACCATATATAGCATACATGGACAGATTTACCAAAGTATTGAAATCAGAGCATGCACTTTTGATCACTTGTGGTTATAGCTTTAGCGATGCTCATATCAATGCGATATTGTTCGAAGTTTTAGAAAATCGTAATACAACGAATATTATAGCCCTTATGTACGAAGATTTGAAGGAAAGCGATGATTTAATCAAGGTAGCCAAACAACAGCCGAGATTGACTGTTATATGCCCGAACGGATGTGCCATTTCTGGATACTGGTACACTTGGCAACTGACTCAACCTATCGATAACAAGACGTGTTCATTTATTGACACAGCTTTTGACAGTAACGCCGCGCCTGACGACGAGAGTTCTTCCACAACCGTTAAAACAGATTTGAAAGGTATAATGCGCTTAGGCGATTTCAACAAATTCTGTCTGTTTCTCAACGAGATGGGCCCCAACATTCAATGATACAAAGAACCCCAACATTAATTGGTCAAATACATTCAGTAAAGGGCGGAGTACTGACGATACGCCTCCACGATGATCTACCGACTTTTATGATGGTAGATGGCCATTCTTACCGTGTAGGCCAAGTTGGTGCATTCCTTCGCATTCCTCTCGGCTATACTCATATTTATGGGGTTTGTACTCTTGTAGGAGCCGCCGCGGCACCACAAAACGAGGAATCCAATAGTACTTTTGGGAACAAATGGCTTTCAGCAACGCTGTTCGGAGAGTCAATCGGTGGCGAGTTCGAGAGAGGTGTAAGTCAATATCCAACTATAGAAGATGAAGTACACCTCGTTACACCCCAAGATATGAAAGTGATTTATGGATCGACGAAAGAAGAACGATCCATAACCGTCGGCCATATTGCTGCAGCGTCGGGAATCTCTGGTAAAATAGACCTAGGAAAACTTGTCACACGGCATTTTGCTGTCGTAGGTTCGACAGGGTCTGGAAAATCGAATCTTCTGGCTGTTATGCTTGAGGCAATTGCAAAGCAAGGTTATCCGGCAGCACGAGTACTAATCATTGATCCTCACGGAGAATACGCATCTGCCATCGGACAACACGGTCGCGTTTTTAAGATCAAACCTAATGCTGAAAAAGAAGAATTTCCTTTGCACATTCCCTTTTGGGCACTCCCTTTTGATGAATTACAGACAATCGCTTTGGGCGATATGTCGCCTAGTAATGAATCTATCGTGAGAGATTTAATAACAGCTAAAAAGCTGGAATCTGCAAAACATTTTGCAAACAAACCATTAGATACTGTAATAACAGCCGATTCCCCAATCCCGTTTAGCGTGAACCAGCTTTGGTTTGATCTAGATAGTTTTGAGCGACAGACTTACAGTGATAGCGAGAAAACGAATCCTGAAAAGGTGGCAACAGAAGGCAATCCCGCAACTTTAGTTTCCAATCAATACCCATCTTTTAGCCCTGGTTCAAAATCCCCGTACGCTGCAACACCAAGGGGGATTTCAAAGCAATTGAATCTGATGCGAAGCCGTATTATGGACCCACGATATGCATTTCTCTTTAATCTAGGAAAGGAATTAATGCCCGATCTTAACGGAAAGACCGAAGGAGATTTACACAACCTTGTACAGTCGTGGGTCGGCCATGATAAACCACTGAGTGTGCTTGATGTTTCTGGCGTGCCATCAGAATTGTTATCTACAATCGTGGGTACATTGGTGAGAATTGTTTACGACATGCTATACTGGGCACTTGATCTGCCAATCAGTGGTAGAAATCAACCACTTCTCATTGTTCTTGAGGAGGCACACCTCTTTATCCCAGAAGGTGAAAAATCGGCCGCACATCGTACCTTATCAAAAATTGCCAAGGAGGGACGGAAATATGGCATTGGACTATGTATAGCTACACAGCGTCCGGTTGATATCGACCGTTCAATACTAAGCCAGTGTGGAACACTGATTGCTATGAGACTTACTAATCAGGCTGATCGATCGAAAGTTGAAGCAGCCATGCCTGATGATTTAGGGGCACTCTCGGGTATGTTGCCAGCATTACGGACCGGTGAAGGTATTGTTCTAGGTGAGGCTATGCCAATACCATCACGGATTCAATTCTTCAAAGCGCGTAAACGTCCACAGGGTGATGATCCCGAGATGCCCGAATTATGGCGTAAACAACGTCCAGACGGGTCACTATATGAATCTGCTCTTAATAACTGGCGGCATCAAGCTGATATGACAGAAAAGGATAATAATGATGACTGAGATGACTTTTGTTGATTCTTCAAACATTGAATCCATCGGATACGATGATAGTGCACAGGAATTACATGTTCAGTTCTTAAATGGTGGTTTATACATTTATCATGGCGTACCAAGTGATGTGTTCGATGGAATGTTAAACGCATCATCTAAGGGTAGTTTTTTAAATAGGTCGGTGAAAGAAATATACAAATTCACTAAGCAGTGAATCTTGTTAAAAAAATTAGATAACTACTTTATTACCCCCTTCTCATCACTCTCACCGTATCTACGGAGTAGATAACCAGTGCCATCCAGATGAAGGCGAAGCTGATCATGTGGGCGCGGGTAAAGAGTTCGCCGTACACCGCGACGGCGAGTAAAAACTGAAACGTCGGGGCGATGTACTGCATGAAGCCGATCGTTGAATAGCGCAGCCGGCGGGCGGCGTTGGTAAAACACAACAGCGGAATGGCTGTAATCACACCACCCAACATCAAAAGCAGACTCGTCGCCAGCGGTCCAGCTGCTCTAGCCCGGTCCACCAATGAGTCCACAGCCATTGCGCCTGCATCAGCGGCTGTGTTACCCATGACGCCAATTGCGTTCGATGCGTCAACCAACACACTCGCATCAAACAATCCTGCGCCAAACGATCCGGTATGAGCCATCGCTTGTTGCACAACGAATACCAATGCCAAAGGAAAGAGGATCGACGTCTCCACCATGAGTCCCACCAGCGAATCGACGCGCGCGGTTTTTCGCAGCAGGCCATAGAATGAGAACGACACCGCCAGGATCATCGTTACCACCGGCAGCTCGCCCATTGAAATGGTTCGATAGCCCACACCGATGGCGGCTACGATCACGCTGACCCACTGCCACGGGCGCAATCTTTCGCGTAGAAAAACAAAGCCCAGCAGCACATTCACCAGGGGGTTAATAAAATATCCTAACGAAGCTTCCATGAGCTGGTTGTTGGCGATGGCCCAGATGAAAGTGAACCAGTTGACCGCGATGAGGATGGTGGTGCATAAGAGGGTGAGCATGGTGCGTCGGTCGCGTAATGTTTTGATGGCGACGCCCCAGCGGTTGGAGACGCGAATCAGGATTGTTAGGAGCACGACGGACCAGAGGATGCGGTGTGCGAGGATTTCAAGTGGTGGGACGTGGGCGACGGCTTTGAAGTAGATGGGGCAGAATCCCCACCACAGATAAGCGGCCAGGCCATACATGACGCCGACGGTGGCTTCTGATCGTTGTGGTTTCTGTATATCGTTCAATGTGTGGCCCGAGGTCATGGGATGAGTTTACGGTCAGTCCAGGCTTTGTACAAAACACGGACAAGCAAAGCTTGACCGTGGCACCCGCGCGGTGGTGTTTCCGTCCCCCACCCTTGCTTCACAAGAATGGGGCACCTGCGTACAGCATCCACGGGCAATCAAGTTTGCCCATGCCACTCCTATTTCGACGTTTCGATTTTTTGATTTTTCGACGTTTTCTATGGTGATAAAGCCGGTTTGGGGGATGTTTGGGTAGGGTGAAAAAATATTTCTTGATTTCGCCATGATTTTTGTTGACGTTTGGTTTTCGTTCGGTACGATAGTACCAAACATATAGCGAACAGATTACCCGTTTGATTTTAGCGGCTCGTGCAAGGATGTACGGCGGTATTCAAGGTAGGGGTGGCGATGATGGTTTTACTCGGTTTGAACGGATTAGAACAAAAACTGAAACATTGGCTCAGCAGGCTTTTCGCTGAAATGTCGCTGGGTGTTCCAGCGGGCGAAGGGCATGGCGAACTTCCGTTGTGTGTGCTCGGTCCCGGAGGTAACTATCGGACCGCGTGGCTTCCGGGGCCTGAGCTTGCGGCGGCGGGTTCTGTGACCGGTCGGTTTTTGAACCTTCACCGCGAGACGTTTCATTCCTGGGCCTATGTGCTTTCGATGATGTCCGGGGTGAAGAGTATGTGGCGCGATCACATTAACCAGGTGCTGGTGGTGGATGTGGCGCAGATTCGACGTGAACAGATGTTGCATACAAAATTGGAACACAACACACTCCCGCCGATCGTGATTGATTCGCAGGGATTAAATAGTTATCTGGAGAAAGAAGATGGGTCGAAAAAGAAAAGGCGTAACGCACGATCAATTTTGTCTGACACCCCGTCAGATCGAAATCATGACCATGATCCGGGACGGACGCAGGATCGATGGCTTTTCCCCGACCTTGCAGGAGATCGCGGACGAACTCGGCATCAGCAAAATCACCGTGTTCGAACACGTCGAAACTCTGCTCAAAAAAAAGCTACTCACGCGTCAGTCGAACAAGGCTCGCTCTTTGGACCTGACCTCTATCGCGCAGCTTCCTGACGAACGACCTACGCGTCTTCCCTTGTATGGCCGAATCGCAGCCGGTGTTCCGATTGAGGCAGTCGAAGTTCCGGAAATGATCGATTTGGAAGAGATTTTTACTTCTCGACACAATGTGGGCGTGTTAACGGTCGAGGGTGACAGCATGATCGACGAACACATTCGCGACGGTGATCTGGTGGTATACGAACAACGATCCACCGCCCGTAACGGTGAGACAGTGGTAGCCTTGATTGACGGCGAAATGGCAACGTTGAAAAAGTTTTACAAGGAAAAAAATCGGATTCGGTTACAACCTGCCAACGCCAAATATAAACCGATCTATTCGCGCAACGTCGAAATTCAAGGCGTGGTCATTGGCGTTATACGACAGTATTGATAATAACTGTTTTTGATGAGTGCAGTTTCCGGTATCGACTGGGTGGCTGGAACTGAAAATCGGACTACAAGCAATGACTGATGCTCGTTTATGTCCTAACTGTTCTCGACCCTATGAGCTGAACACTCGTACCTGTACAATTTGCGGTACCGAAATCATACCTGATGAAGTGTCCTTTGATATGGTAGAAACGGAAATTTTCTCGCTCGCACCATTGACTCAGTGGCACACAATATCTGCTCACGGACGAGCACGGCTTCTTCTCATTGCTCTATCTATATGTCTTATGTTTGATGTCCTAGCCGTGCTATCTGATTTCAGTGAACGACAGATATTGATCGTATTACTAGGAGATGATTCAGCCACGCTATCACTACAACAAATGGCTGACGAAAGTGATACGCGACAAGCCATAATTGGTTTGGCACAGGTTTTTGTTTTTGTCATGACTTCGATCTTGTTTATGCGCTGGTGGCATAGGGCTTATCGCAACTTGAACAGCTTGACTGATCAAAAGCTACGGTGGTCGCCCGGTTGGGCAGTAGGCTATTGGTTTGTTCCTATCCTCTGCCTGATTCGCCCTTATCAAATTGCAAAAGATATTTGGATTGGATGTACTCCAAGTGACTCCAAATCGTACACGACACATGAAAATTTAAGTCCGTCTACCACTATCGTTTCAATGTGGTGGTTCGTTTGGGTTGGTTTTGGACTATTTAACCAGATCATGTTGCGCGATTCGATTAACGATGCTTTCAGTGAACCCACGATACATGAGATTTTTCAGGCAAATGCAATGACCATTGTTAGTGATGTTGGTGGAGTCATTCAAGCGGCCTTTGCCATTTGTCTTGTTCGAGGGATCGACCTACGTCAAGAGGCAAAAGCCGCAGCATCACAGGCTGTGATGAGTCAGTAGTCATGGTCGATGGTATTTTCAGTTTTCCCTCTTTTCATACGTTTATGTTCTAATACAAATTTCCAATAAGAATCAGACGATGGCCCCCAGATTCGTTTGTGCAATCGTTGCGAATTGACTCTATTTATAGTATACTGCTCGCTTCTGCTTTATTCATTCTTGGGGAGTTTTTTCGTTGGACCTGTTTGGCATTCGTAACATACCGTTTCTCTCTCGGAGAAACTTCGTTTACGAATTGCGACATATTCTGCTGTGGAGCATCCCCGCGGGTTTGATCGAAGGCCAGTTCGCCGGCATCGTGATCGCTCGAACTTTTGATGGCAGTAAATTACTCATCACGATTGCGACGGCTTCCGTTCCCGCTGCGTATCTGTTTAGTATCGTCTGGGGTATGTTGTGCGTGGGGCGGCCCAAGATTCGACTCATGACCATGTTTATCAGTGCGACGGCATTGTTGCTGGGGTTGGTGGCTGCGATTCCCCACAATTCTTCCGGTGCGATTTGGTTTTTAGTTCAAATGATTGCGGTGCAGGTTCTTTTTGCGGGTGTGGTGACGGTGCGCTCGGCTGTGTGGAAGTCGAACTATCCACACGCGGTGCGCGGACAGATTGCCGCCAAGCTACAGGCGTTACGTTTTGTGATCAGCGTCATTGCGGTTCTTATCGCAGCCAGGATTTTCGACAAGGACCCCGCTTCCTACCGATACATTTTTCCAATCGCGGCTACGCTGGGCCTGTTGAGTTTGTTTTTCGTAAGACGTATTCATATTCGTGGTGAACACAATGAGTTAATTCGCCTGCGAAAACCGCCTGACGATACACTGGATCGCGTCGGACTGGCGGAGCCCTTTACGTTGACGGCGTTAATCTCGCCGGGGCATATTTTCGGTCGCATGTTTCGCGTATTAAAAGAAGATCATCGCTTCAGACGATATTGCTTCGCCCATTCGTTTTTGGGTGTAGCCAACTTGATGACCATGCCCATCGTAGTGGCGATCATCACCCAGAATATGGACATCGGTTTTACGTGGGGATTTTGGATCAGCGTGGGTTTGATTCAGGCGCTTCCGCAACTGATGCGTCTGGGGAGCATTGGCCGATGGGCGAAAATGTTTGACCGGGTTGGCGTGATTCATTTTCGCGTGTTGAACGCGGTGTTCTGGGCGATATCATCGGTGTTCGGATTGTTTGGTGCGTTGGCCGTGCTCAACGCGGATTACATCGGAGCAATGTATTTACCGTTGGCGGTGTCGCTTTTTGCATTGCGGGGAATTGGTAATGGGGTGGCGTTGGGCGGAGGGGCGTTGGCTTGGAATATAGGCCACCTGCATTTTGCCAAAGGTGAAGAGGCGGAGGTTTACATGGGGATTCACGTTTTCTTGACCGGTGTTCGCGGTCTCATAGCTCCGGCTTGCGGTATGTTGTTATGGATCGCGATCGGTTGGCCGGTCTGGTTGGTTTCGCTGATTTTATCCTTGATCAGTTTGTATCTTTATTCCGCCATGGCCCGCGATGAGGAACCAATCAACATCAGCGAAGTAGCCTGCAAGGCCGTTTCGTAATGATTAGAATCATTTGTTTTCGTAAACCAAATCACCATCAATATAAACAGCTGAGGGTTGATTGGTTTGGTCGAATATCCCCGTCCAGTTTGTCTGCGATGTCGTATCATCGATTGGAATGATTACCAGGTCTGCTTCTTTACCCACGGTGAGTGACCCTGTGCAATCGGAAAAACCAAGCGCGTTTGCACCGCGAAGGGTACCCATGTTGATTAATTCATCTGGTGAAAAATCTGGAAATTTTTTGTGCAAAAATCGCAGCTCATCCAAAATCGAAAGCGAAGGGTTGGAGGCTAAACTGTCCGTGCCAATACAAACGTTGATGCTGGCTGTGAGCATCTCACGAAAACGGTGGGGGTCGTGACCAAACGCATCGTGTGTGCGTGGACAATACGCGACGTGACTTCCACAACTTGCCAGTGTCGAAATATCCTGATTAGACACATAATTCACGTGCGCGAGTACGGTTGAAGATGTCAGAACGCCTAGGTGATGCGCAAAATCGACCGGTTCGCGTCGCAGGCACGGCATTTCATCATCCCACAGTTGCAGAGATTTCAGATATTCCGCAATCGGACCCTGCAAGTTTGTTGTAAACAATGTCTCATCTTGCGTTTCCCCCAGGTGCATGCATAGCCTGGCGTTCAAGGACTTTGCTCGATTTACACCTGCGACAATCCCATCCGGCTCTACCGTGTAAGGTGCATGGGGCGAGATGCCGATTCGCATTCGTTCGGTTTGATGTTGCAGTGAAGCTGCGTATTCCAGTCTTTGATGTAACTTGTCCCGAATCTTTCCAATCGCGATGATTTCGCCAAAAGATACGCTACGTGACTGACATTTTGACAGCACCTCTCGCGACCATTGAGGCTGGGCGGTTATATCTCCCACGGTGGTTACGCCAAAACGCAAAGACTGATCGATCCCGGATTGAACGGATTGTTGTAACGATTCGCGGGTGGACGGATTGGCTAGACGAAGTTTCAACATACGAGACAACCAGTCCACAAAATCGGATGTGGGTGGCAATTTTCCAGCCAAATCGGTCAATTCCAGATGGGTATGGGCGTTGACAAATCCAGGGCAGATCACCGCATCACCATAATCAATAGTGTTCGAGTCAGTGAACGAATCGGCTGTACCGATCGCCACAATTTTACCGTCGCGAATCTGTATTGCGGCATTTTCGATCGGCGGCGCATCAACAGGAACAACATATCGACTCTTGAATAGCATTATGAATGATCCGCAGATGTTTTAGCATGAATAGAAATTGATCGTTGATATTCGATAATTTTTCCATCGGTTACAAATCCCAGTTTCTCATACCATGTTTGTAACGTAGCATTTTCTTCGATCAACACATAAACATGCTGCATGGTAAGTCGCTTAGCCATCGCCAGCACATGGGCGAGCAGGGCGTCATGGACACAAAAATCTGCAAAGGCGGGATCAACAAACACGTCCATAACGCGAGCGATATCACCCACCTGGTATAATGCACAACGACCCGCCGGCTTTTGATTCACGGTGGCGACAAACATATCGTACTGCGGATCGTCCAGCCGAGTCTCCGCCGCTTCAATGGCCAGGTCCTTCAGTTTACCGTCATACTGTGCATAAGACGACGACAAAGTTTCGCGATAGGCGCTGCGCATCGCCCGGGCGGGAAGGATTCGTACATCTTTATGGCCGTTCGTTTCATCCTTCCCCCAGGACGCCAACGCCATCGCAACAAATTGTTTTCGTTCAAATCCCAGTGCGGTCAAATGTGTTGTAAGCTCACGGGTTTCCTGGCCATCCGCCGGTACCCATCGATGACAGGTGAGGTTATGCTCGCTAAACCACTTCTGCGCCTGCTCAATCGCGCGGGGTATATTGCTCACATCCTGAATCAAGACCTCACGAAACTGATTCACGTCGGGCAGCGAATCGAAGGATGCGTTGTAATACACAATGCCGAAATCCAGCGTCTCTTTTTCGCATAGTTGTAAACAATAGGCCTGAGTGATTCGCAAAATAGAGCCGACGGTGGTTTGTTGCATGATAACTCGCTAGGCCGCTGAAACTTTGGGATATTTTTTATGGTGGTCGGTCATCTGCTGATATTGATGTGCGACACCGAGCAGTGTTTCCTCACCGAATGTTTTCCCCATGAGCTGTAATCCGATCGGTAAACCCTGCGTATCAAATCCCGCGGGAAGCGACAGCGCACAAATCCCAGCCAGGTTCGCAGAAATCGTATAAATGTCGTTCAAATACATCGCCAGTGGATCGTTCGATTTTTCACCGATGACAAACGCGGTGGTCGGTGCGACCGGCGAAGCGATGACATCTACTTGTTCAAACGCTCTTTCAAAATCCTGCTGAATCAACGTGCGCACCTTCAACGCCTTGAGATAATACGCGTCGTAATAACCGCTGGACAGTGCGTATGTGCCCAGCATGATCCGACGTTTGACTTCCTCACCGAATCCTTCGCCGCGAGAGGACGCGTAGACATCAAAAGTGTTTTTGGGTTGTGGGGTTCGATAGCCGTAATGTACACCGTCGAACCGAGCGAGATTGCTCGACGCTTCCGCCGAGGAAATGATGTAATAACAAGCCGTGGCGTATTTCATGTGCGGCAATTCAATCGAAACGGTGGTTGCACCCTGCGCCTTCATCTGATCGATCGCGGCGTGAACCGATTCGCCGACCTCCAAGTTCAACCCTTCACCAAAGTATTCCTCACTGATGCCAATGCGAATGCCTTTGAGTGGCGTATCCAGTTTGGTCAAATAATCGGGCACGGGTTCGTTCACGGATGTGGAATCTTTCGGGTCGTGACCCGCGATAACATTGAGCATCAGTGCTGCGTCGCGCACGTCGCGCGTCATCGGTCCGATCTGATCGAGGCTGCTGCCGAACGCGACCAATCC
>CBDTZI010000063.1:0-11674 GCA_965364865.1 uncultured bacterium
GGGATATCGTTTTGGGCGGCGCCTGGATTGTAGAAGCGGAAAAGCAGTCTCAGAAAGAGGTAAAAGCTATTGCTCCGGCTGAAGTGTAATATCCCGACCCACAGGTGTGACGTGACATTCGTCGCCCGTGATAACGATATTGTTAATTGTGACTGGCTCAAATCCCATGGCTACGATCGTGAGGGTATAAGTTCCCTGGCGTTCACCGGCTCCCGTATAGAATCCGTCTTGCACAACCTCTAGAGTTTCTTCGTACTGACCTTCAGTAATAACCACGGTAGCGCCAGTGACTGGATCCCCATTTTGATCGGTAAGGTAAACGGTCAGGCCATAAATAAAAATCTCGGTACAGACGTTGCCACCGGGAAGATTGAGATCACATCCGGCGATCATCAACATGAATGAAGAAAGAGCGATTTTGGATTTCATATCTGTTGTCCTGATTCTATGGCTGTTCAAGTACACTGCGATCGTGCTTTCATTTCGTCCGTCGTCCCATTTTCGCACATGTTAGATGTCCGGGCAAATAAAAAAACCCACGCATTTTTGATATGCGTGGGCTTAGATAATAGTCAATCGTGACGGATCGTCGTTTAGGAATCTTCTAAGCGACTTGCTCCGTCTGGGGCTGTTCCACTTTGTCGGCGATTCCGATTTGTATTTCGAGATTGGCGACGAGTGAAGCGAGGTTTTCCTCTTTCATACCTTCGTGGGTCATCCATGAAGCCGAGGCATCGTCGTGCAACAGTTTCATGATGCGTCGATTGGCCAGGATGACGGTGGAATGGTTTTTGTTGCCCATAAAGCGGCCGATCTCCGGAAAGCTCATATCCGTGTGCTTCCTCGCGAGATACATCGCAATACCTCGTGCTAAGGCGATCGTCCGTGATTTCCGCGACGTATGGAGATCGGCCGGTGCCAGGCCGAAATAGATCGCCACGACACTTTCAATATCCGAAAGCATCACAACGGGTGCGGTCTGGCGAATGAGGTCGCGTATGGCTCGTTCCGCCAGTGGTAATGTAATGGGTTTGCCCGTGACCTGTGCTTGCGCGACGACTTTTAAGAGTGCGCCTTCGAGTTCACGAATGTTGGCAAAGAAGTTTTCAGCGATGTACATCAGGACCGAATCGCTGATATCGGTTTTGAGTTTTTGTGCACGATTTCGCAGTACACCCAGACGAACTTCCATATCGGGTGATTCGATTCGCACGACCATGCCAGCGAGAAATCGGCTAATAAGCGACTCGGAAAAATGTCCGATCATTTTGGGGTGGGTGTCGGATGCCAGGACGAGCTGCTTGTTGGCGCCGTCGATGGCTTTGACGGTGTGTAGAAACTCCATTTGCGTTGCTTTTTTATTGGCAAGGAAATGGACATCGTCGATGACCAAAGCGTCGAGGTTACGATAACGATTGTGGAAGGCATCCATTTCGCGTGCTTTTACAGCGTAGACGAAATCATTCATAAATTCTTCACCGGAAACGTATCGCCAGCGAAGATTGGGGTGACGATTTTTCCATTCGTTACAGATGGCTTGAATCAGATGGGATTTACCCATGCCGCATCCACCATGAATGAAGAGCGGGTTGTATTCCGTACCCGGTTGATCGATGACCCGCATTGCTGCGGCGTAGGCCATTTGATTGGAAGGGCCAACCACAAAATTTCGCAATGCGCCTTTGAGCGTGGGCGAAGTGGGCAGTGAACCCATTCGTCTTTGCTCACGCGCGACGCGCTCCGGGTTGTTGGTGACAAACTCGACCTGACGATCGGGTTGTTTTTTACCCAGGCTTTTTGCGAGTTCGGGATCGGTTTCGAAGGTTAAGGTAAAGTCTTGTCCCGTAACTTCTTTCGCCGCTTCTGCAATCACATCGGAAAAATGTCGTTCAATCCATTCGCCGACAAAATGATTCGGCGTGCTTACACGCAGATAGTCATCCGTTAAAGAAAAACGCGTCGCATTTTTAAACCAAACGCTATAGCGTTGTGGTCCAAGCAGGTCTGCAATCTTTAATTCAATTTGCGGTACAGCATCTTGAGCGCACGTAATCACCCTCCGCTCCTTTACTAAAAGGGATCAACTCGAATCCAAATACAAAACGATTTATAAAGCCATCAAAAAAACTACATGAAGGTGAGGTGATTGTTTCTTTTTCAATAACACTGACCGCGTAGTGTTTTTGAACTCCTCCGCACCATGTTTTAGAAAGTAGCAGATTCGCTGACGAAGGTCAATAGAAATTTTGGATTACAAATCAATAAAAACTAAAAATATTTTTCTCGTGAACTATTTAATTACAATATTTATTGCAAAAATATTTTCTAAAAACTTTTAATTTTTTGAATGATTCGCAATGTGGAAAAGTTGTACTGCTTGCGTGAAAAAATTCTCATGCATTTACACCAGGGAAACATGCGTAGGAACATCAGGGATACGTGCGATCCAAGCGTCTCGAGCGGAGAACTCAATGAAGCCCCAGCGTGCATACATCCGTCTTGCAGGGTGATTTCTACGGTCGACAGCCAATGCCAATTCACTGACATCGTCCCCCATGGTAGCTTTAGTCGCCCGATCAAGCAAGGCATCTGCAACGCCTGTACCCCTGGCGGCCTGTGAAACGCCCATGTAGACGATCTCCATGGCCTTCCGTGTCTGTATTCGACTCAATAAGAGCACCCCGACAGGTTCGTCAAAACGAGTGGCTACCCACCAAAATGCAGGGTCGTGCTCTCCTACCGATCGGTGTGCGGCTAAGACATCTTCCATGGGTCGAATTCCCGTAAGTTCTGGGCAGTCAAGACTTTGCGCGTAGGTAAGCTCGACAGCGCGAACAAACAGTTCTTCTGAATTAGGACTGTAACAAACCCATTCAATGTCATGAGCGACGTCTGAGACTTTTTTGGTAACGCTTTTTCGTCTGCGCAGGTAGAGAAGGCGGGTGATGAATCGAAAGTCAGCCTGAGTCGCAATTTTCGCGGTATCATTCGATCCGGGCATCAGCAATATTTCCACCAGCGATATCCCGCGTTCCCAAGCTTCTGTCAATAAAGAACTTAGAGCGTCAACCGTACCTTGTGGGGTTATGTCTGAAGCGTGTGGCGATGAGATAAACGCCATTGCGCTAGCGCCAGGAGAATCGATCGCCAGGCTTGTCGCGATTAACTCTTCGTTCAAATACGCCCCGTAGAGGTACAATGTATTCTGAGGCGAGGTTGAGGAATCCCCGGGGGCATTATTTTCCAGCAATTGGGAGATGTGTGGGTGTATATTGTCTTTCGCACGAGGAGCAGGCAAGTCAAACACATGGTGCAGGGCGGCAATATATCCGTCCAGTTGGCGGTCAAGTCGTTTGATCTGTAGGTATGATTCCATATTGATCACTATTTCAATTTGTGCTCACGAGTGGAAAACGCTCGTGTCACAATGGGGAGTCTTTTGTAGTGTGTAAATTTTAACACTTGATCACGCAGGCTATTATAAAATAATAACGAAGAAAAATCGAACAAAAATTGTTGGGTCTGTGAATTGTTGTGCGTGGAGAATATGTTATGGCGAAGGGGGTTCGGGAGTTGGGTTTTCAACAGCGTTCCCGGTCGAGGCGGTCACCTTCATTCGCAGCATTTCTGCGATGGGAGAAAAATCTTTCTGTAGCTCCTCGTCAGTGATTTTTCTACTTTTAAGTATAGTTACGGATCCGGTCAGCGTATTGACGGCAACGACCTCGGTGACGTTTTCCACTTTTCTGACCTCCAGGGTAACCGGTCCCTTAAAATCATCCTTGAATGAAACCACGCGCTGGCCAAAGCTGATGGTTACATGGCCATAGATTGTTCCGCTCACGGTGAATTTGGCATCCGAATGCGAATCACTGGTTATGACGAGTTCTTTCTTGCGTGTTTCTTCTTCTTCCAGGTGGGATTCTGCTTCTTGTGCCTTAAACAACAACTCCGTTGCTTGTTCCTTTTGGTTGGGTGCCAGATGTTTCGTATTATCCAAAAGGGGCTGCACCGTATCTTTAATTTGTTGGATCGCGTTTCTTTTGGCTTGTATTTCTTCTTCGATGGCGGCGTTTTCCCCGGGTGCATCCGGGTTGGGGCCGATGAAGATTCGTGTTTGAGTGCCAGCTTCTGAACCGAGGTCAGTCGCCTCTCCACCCATTACGGTATAGAGATGACCGCCAATAATGGAAGCGTGGGTGCCAATAAATTTTCCATTGGTCTGAGCTCTGGAGTTCAGTAATTGCGAAGTCACCACCAAATTTCCATCCGCGACCATATTGGCTTCGGAGCAGAATTTCGCAACGATATTATTTTTGGCATAAACTTTGCCAGCGTTACGTCCGACGATCCCTCTTCGTACGTTTACGTCCTCCGCCGATTCCACGAAAGCCGCTTCGATGGCCAATTCAACCGTGATTGATTTTTTGGCATGGACTTCAAACCGATCGGGTATAGAACCCGTAACGTGAACCGCTACGTCAGAATCGATATTCCCTGAAGAAAATCCAACGTCTCCTTTGACGGATAACACTTCGTCAACATGAATAGAATTGTTCGAAATATCCACACACCCAGCGGTATTGCTGATGAGTTTGTTTGGATTGGCATCGTCTTTTCTGACGGTATGGTCGAGTTTGAAGGACTTGGGCGGTCTTTCTCTGGGCTTGAGAATTTTCCCCTTAATATCTGCCCCTTTTCTCTGAGGCTTCATGGGGTCGATGATTCCGATGACGACGTCCTTTTCGACCGTGACAATGTTGCTGAGATTATAATAATTGACTTGCGAGTCGTCCTGCCATGATTTTTGTTGCTCCTCCAATGATGTCTCCCATTGAAAGGTTTCATCCTTGCCTTCGAAATGGGGGATGCCTTTGGTGATGACAAAGGGTTCCTCCTGGTTCTCGTCGTTGGTGTATTGTTGTACAAATTCGGTTGCTCGTTTTTCTACGCGTTCGTTGATTTCGAGACCTGAATTTTTGAGGGCGTCGATGATGTTCGCTTCGGTGATGGGAGATTCATTTTCTTCCCGGTTTAAGGTGAGAGTGGCGGACATGAAATCATCCGCAATATCAAGGGTCAAACCGTTGTTACAGGCTATCGATGTTGTCATGTTCGTACCCTCCGTAACCTGTAATCCTGACATACCCGTATGGATAAACACAATCGGTATAACGCAGTTGTAAATGTTTCGCTATATAACATGATATATGTTGCACTTTCGCATATTTTCGGTGAGGATTTGATCTGAAATCACCGCTTATTGCGAACAGTTTGAACTATGATCAAGACGAAGTGTGTACCATGATCGATGCAAATGTACGACGACCTGCTTGATCTAACACCTGTTATGATATCGAGCATTATTAAGTCCTTGTTCAGCAGTAATTTCAATTTCGAACAGCTTTTTTGGTGTTGGAAGAGTCAGTTTGATTGCGGGGTTGATCCGATAAACTATTGGCTGTGATGAGCTATAACCGATTGGATGGGGCGATCCCGAGTGGGGGTACACGGGGTAGGTCACCAAGCGGGCTTGTGATGAAAAACGAGACGGTACGATTGGTTTTGTTATCGGGTCAAATTCTGGCCGGGAGGTGAAATACGCGAAAGATTTTTTGCAAACGATGGTTTGGCTGCGATACTCAAGGGCTTGGCACAGGTGAAAAATGAATATGGTTGAATCGCTTCATCTCCTCCTGAGCTTGTGGCCAAACATGATTATGGCGACGGTGTTGTTCGGCGTGGGGATGGGTGTGGGTATGAGCGTCGGACATACGCGGTCAATTGTCATCGTACGAGGGGTGCAATGGTGGGTCGCAAATGTCATCATACCACTTTTATACAAACGGTCGTGGTTGATCAAATTCCTTACGATCCTGGTTAACAATATGACGATTTTAATCGGGATCGTCATGCTTGGTACCTGGTCCTCGGCTGCGATTGCTGGCATAGCGATGGTCGGATTCAGTATGGGGATAGCTTTGCGCGTTTTCTCAAATCTGCCGGAATCTTTTGTGGTGCCGAATAATCAGGGGAATGAATCGGATCGAAGGCGGTTTCGCATTGGCATGTTACTGAATTTGCTGGAACCACCCGCGATTATTATTGCGTTGGGAGTGGCTCTGGGTAGAACGAGTGCGCCGATGACGGATGAACAGGGTTGGGCGATCGTTTTGTATTGGGTATTTCCGGCGATGTTGTTGGCTGCGGGTGGAGAGGCTCTGTGGATGGGGGTGGCGATTCGTAAAACGGCTTCCGCTTCCGGTTCATCTTCGAACGGAGTCTGAAGCACGTGGAGACTCGAAATTCTATGCTACTTTTATCGTCAATACTCATCCACAGTAGTCGACGGTCCGTTTGAAGTCGGCCAGCTGACTCTTGTGGGGAAGCTCGAATAATTAGAGGTTCCCTGGTAGATGGAATCTTCGATCAGTTCATCGATTAACACCTGAAATGGCTTGAGGGGCAACGGCTTGATGAAGAAGTAATCCGCTCCGACGAATTCAATTCGTTGTTGAACTTCGTGTTGGTTAAATTCCTCTGATTCATCGGCCAGGATGATCACGATCATGTCTGAGTCGGGTGATTCCCTCCGAATAGACTCACACAGATCGAACGTGTCCATGTCGGGCAATCGTGTATCTAATATCAATACGTCCGGTGATTCCATGTCGCACTGCATCGCCACGTCCGCACCGGTATCTGCCAGCATCACACGGCAGCCTGACTCGGTGATCTTCTGCAACAGCGATACGGGAATCTGTTTTTGAGGATCCGCCACCAGTATTTGAAGACATTTAGGTTTCATCATTCCTGCCCCTGAGGTAAACTTCACGCCCTGTCTGCTTGCGCAGGTGGTCGTGGGTCTGGCCGAGCTATAGCCGGGCCGCATTCGTCGAACGGAAATAATCCAACTCGTATCGGTGTTATACAAATACATCTCCTTTAGTTTTAGCACTACCGGTGTACAGTGAATTGCGAAGTACACCTTCCATTTACAGAACTGACAATGGGGTAAGGGAAATAAGAGATGGGAGCGATTCCATTCGTCTTTTTTATCTTCAAGACGAACGTCAAGTTTTCGAACACTTCAGAATTGTTGCTTCTACCCGGTTAAGAGAATCCCCCGATTTCCCTCCATGCCCAATTTTATGATGCCTTTATTCTGGCAGTCGAGCGAACGTCTATACGATTCTAGTATACATCCACTTCGCAGGACAAGCGGATCCATGAAATTTAACGAGATTTTGCAGGTTGATATACTACGGTTACAAACCTGACTTGTAGCTCTGAGGGGTCGGCGTGGCGAGGTCCGAAAATGCTTTCATAATGGTAGTGGCCGATAATGAGGAGATTGTCTGCGTGGGTGTTCGATGATCGATGGATTTGCATACTTTTCGTAGATTAAAAAAGCTGGGTTTTTACAAACAAATCATACGAATATTCGTATAGAAGAATGCTATACCGTAGGTGAAAAAATCACCCCCCAAACAATTGTTTGAGAGGTGATCTTCATACAGAATGATATAGGATTAACCGTTGGATATATTTCTGGTGTACATGGCAAGGAATTTGATAAACCATGAATCGAGTAAGGTAGGTTTAGATTCTTCCGTGGTTTCTTCTTCCGGTTGACTCAAGTATTCCTCATATGAGCCATCTGTGGCTTCGCTCGAGATTGGTTCTTCTTCATTGGGAGCAGCTGTGTCACACCCAACTGTACCACCAAGGCCCGCACAACAAACAGGTGTCGTGATGATTTCTGATTCGTCAGGTAGTACACAACATATAGTAAAAAATCCACAACCTGAGGTGCATCCTATCCCTTCCATCGGATAACCGCCACAATTATTAGTACACATACCGCATGGTCCAGCAGTATCACAACATGCTCCACTAGTAGCGTTACAGAAAGTACACAAATCATCGTCGCCAAAAGCTGTATGCGAGCAGTTCATCAAACCAACAATAACCAATACTTGAAAGACATTGATTATTCTTTTCTTAAACATAGTCTGTCTCCTTACAATTCTAGCTAGTTGTTTATGGATATCCGCATATCCAATTCCAATGTATACTCTAGGGGGGAGTGTGATATGCCTGCAAGGTACCTAATTAGGTGATACCTAGTTAGGGGATTGTGATTTTATTTTTTGGCCAATAGCACGTCGAATTCGTACATTGTTGAGTTGTGAATTTTTCAATAGATGAGGATTGAATTATTGCTACCATGGCGTGCATTCATTATTTGAACGGATTTGGATTGGGGCCTGTGCGCCATTCGTTGAACAGGTGGTTACATTCGTCACGCATGACGTATGGAAAAACTTTAACGTGGCTGCCACTTTGATCGAACAGTGATTTAGTGGGGGGGGTGAGTTCGTTACACATCACCTTCTGTGCGTCCTTGATCGCAGCACCATACACCACCGCGTCCAGCTTCGCCTGGTGTATCGCTGCGTTGCACATGGGACAGGGTTCACAGGTTGAAACCAAAAAATGATTCATCAGATTGATGGTATTGAGTACGTTGCATGCCTGGCGGATGGCGACGATCTCGGCGTGGGCGGTCACATCCCCGGAAGCGCGGACCTGGTTGTGAACCGTGCAGATGATTTCACCCTCACGGGTCACGATGGACGCGGCGAACGGGCTTTGGCCGGCCTTGATCCCCTCGCGACATTTTTCGATGGTCTTTTTCATCAAAGAGGTGTGCAAAGAAGCTGATTGGATTGTATTTAGAGTGTCATTCATGGCGTTCTGAATTGTTTACCGCTTTTGCTTGGCAATAAGAGGGTTCCTGTCATTGATAAACACTGGCGGGCAAGCCGCCAATGGCACCCGAAGATTGTATCGTTACCCCATTTCGACATTATAATTTTTTGAATATCAACTATTTATGCCCAGGTCTTCTTTGGTGAACAGCGAATCAAACACGAAACCCGCGCCTTCGATGTTTTCTCTGGCACCCTCCTGTCGATCAATGACCGAGACTATACGTTCGACCTTGGCTCCGATTTCGGTAATTAACTTGGCGGCTTCGAGCACCTGCCCGCCGGTGGTGGCGATGTCTTCGACCAGAAGAACGGAATCGCCGTCGGTTAACTTACCTTCAAACGGTTTGGAAGTTCCGTAATCCTTTTTAGCGTTTCTGATAATGACAAACGGTTTGCCCGATTCGATGGAGGTCGCCGCGGCTAATGATACACCGCCGAGTTCGGCGCCGGCGATGAGGGTGGTGGTGGACGCGGTGAACGAAGTAAACATTTTTCCCAGTGCGCTTAAAATGTCGGGTTGCGTTTCAAACAGATATTTATCGAGATAGTATTTACTTTTTCGGCCCGATCGCAGCGTAAAATCACCTTCGAGGTAGGCGGATTCTCGTATTCGTTTGGCTAGTTCGCTTTTTTCCATAGCATTAATTTCCTCCCTGAATTGTTATACAGATAATTCTGTTTTGCGTTTTAACACCTTACTATATCGCCGACGGATCGAGGTCACATGTGTGCGGATAAATTCATCCACCTGTTGTGGTGATCGGCCGACGAATAATTTCGGATCGGTCAGCTTTTTCAAGTCAATTCCGGCGAAAGCAGAGTCGTTGGCGATTCGCTTCAATAGATCGTTATCCAAACCATCTTTTTTAACGCGGGCAGCCGCGTCATGAGAATGTTTACGAATTCGTTCGTGCAGCGTTTGGCGATTTCCGCCGCCAGCCGACGCAGCCATCAAGATGTTTTCGGTAGCCATGAAAGGCAGCTCGGCTGTGAGCCTTGATTGAATCACTTGGGGATAGACCACCAACCCCTGCGAAATGTTGGTCACGATTTTGAGCATGGCGTCGGTGGCCAGAAACGATTCGGGTACGGTGATTCGCTTGTTGGAGGAGTCGTCGAGCGTACGTTCAAACCACTGCTCGGCGGCGGTTTGAAAAGGTGATTGCACCAACGATAAAACAAATCGGGCTAATCCCGTCGCCCGCTCCGCTCGCATGGGGTTTCGTTTATACGCCATCGCGCTGGAGCCGACCTGACTTTTTTCAAACGGCTCTTCGATTTCCTTCATGTTGCAGAGCAGTCGAATGTCGTTGGCGAATTTGTGAACGCTGGTGGCGACGCCGCCCAGCGCTGCGACGACCTGTGCATCGACTTTTCGTGAATAAGTCTGACCGGTGATCGGCTCGACCTTCTTAAAATCGAACTGCCTGGCTACGTCCGCTTCCAGTTTATTCACCTTCGTGTGACTCCCGTCGAGCAGTTGTAAGAAGCTGGCCTGTGTGCCGGTGGTACCTTTGACGCCGCGAAATTTCAATGTTGAAATACGATATTCGATTTCTTCCAGATCACGAACGCAATCGTAGCACCAAAGCGCTGCTCGTTTACCGACGGTGGTGACCTGTGCGGGTTGATAGTGGGTTAAGCCTAGCGTGGGCAGTGAACGATATTTTTTTGCGAATGTCGCCAATGCGTCAATGGTGTTGGCTAGCCAATTCGCTATCATCTGCAATGCGTCGCGCATGATGATCAGGTCGGCGTTGTCCACGATGTAGGCGCTGGTCGCTCCGAGATGAAGGATGCCCCTGGCGGATGGGGCGATGTCACCCCATGTGTGCAGGTGAGCCATCACATCGTGCCGCAGTTTTTTTTCGTACTTCGCGGCTCTTTTAAAATCGATTTTGTCGATGGTTTTTTTGAGCTGGTTGATCTGCGAAGCTGTGATTTTCAGCCCCGCCCGTCGCTGAGACTCAGCCAGGGCGATCCACAGACGCCGCCAGGTCTGGATTCGACGGGTGGCACCGAACAGCTCGCACATTTCACGCGACGCATATCGCGTAATCAGCGGTGATTCGTAAAAATCCTGTTTGGGCATTGAAGAACCGTTTGTGACTGCCAAAAAAGTGGGGCTGACGATTGCCCTCTGAGCCATCATGATAACCGAAATCGTTACTTTTTGCACGTTGTGTATTTTCATGTACCAGAAATTTTTCGGATGTTGGGTGGCATGCCCCACGCTAGCGTGGGCATGTTGAAAACAGGTGTCACAAACAAGTTTAACTTTTCCGTGAAAACTACCATGTTCTATTGCTATACCACTAAGTGAAACACTGGCGGGCCAGCCGCCAGTGGCACCCGAGTAAGCAGCGATCAAGCGTCTCGCATGGACAAACGTGTTTGTCCATGGCACACTTGCGATGTACAATATGGATATACGAAAGATCACCGTCTTACTGATTTATACGATTGGAACAAACTATGCCCTATGAAGATCCCGCTTCTGCGTTAACCGAACTCTCCGCTCGTATCATTGCCATTCGGGACTCTCTTTGACTACCCTACCAAGCTGACGACGTTTGAGACGGTCGAAAAGGAGATGGCGGCTCCGAATTTCTGGGACAATCCCGAAGCAGCCAAGGATACCGTTCAACGATTAAAATCGATCAAAGCCATCGTGGAACCGGTGCGCAATGTCATAGCGCAAGACGAAGATCTTTCGGCGATGGTGGAATTACTGGCAGAAGAAGACGATCCCGATGTTCGCGCGGAGTTAGAAAGCGGTTTGGACACGCTAACGGATGAGGTGGGCCGGGTCGAGTTGTTGACTTTGCTGTCGGAACCCAACGATCATCGCAACGCTTATTTTAATATCCAGGCGGGAACGGGTGGTGATGACGCGT
>CBDTZI010000064.1:0-11654 GCA_965364865.1 uncultured bacterium
CCGAAACCCGTGATACCGCCTCGGGCGCCCGGTGCGACGCCTTCGCAAGTTCCATCTACATTCGTGGCCGTGTAGTTGTGCCAATCACCATCCGCAAAGAAAAAAACGCCGACTGCGATGGTGAGAACGAGACCGACCTTGACCGCGGTAAGACATGTTGCGATCAGGCCGTTTGCACGTACCTTGATGGTATTGAGAGCGGTACCCACAGCAATGAATCCAACCGGCAGAAGATTCACCGCCCACGCCGAGAGGCGATTTCCAGTGAGTTCAGACAGAAAGGTCGCCGCCAGGATTGAAACCGCAGCAACAGACGCACCCAGTGCGATCGTCTTGGTCCAGCCGAACAGAAATGCCCAGACCCTTCCATAGGCCGATGCAAGAAAGTGCACCTCGCCGCCAGCCTTGGGGATCATCGCGCCAAGCTCGGCGTAGACCATCGCACCCGCAATGGAAAGCAATCCAGCCGCAAGCCAAACGCACAGCACCATCCCCGGCGTTCCCACGTTGCATATCATGACGCGTGCCTTCACGAACACGCCCGTACCAATGATGTTGGAAAGGATAACGGCTGTCGCCGAAACGAGGGTAAGCCCGCGTACCAGATGAGTCGTCTTGTGTGCCATGTCTCCCTTCACTTCACCCTGCGTTGTTCCGACCAGGAATGCCTATAAGGCGGCAGTCTACCCTGCGAGGTAAAGTTAGACAATGAGTGATGCTGGATGTGAATTTCGCAAGGCGCCAAAATTGAGGCGGCGAGTGGTATCAATACTCCATGAACGATTCCAGTGTTAATCGGTGAAGCTGCTTTGCATCGCGGCAAAATCGACAACGCTCTGCAATGGGTTGAAAGAGTTTGTTGTAGCCCGAGGTGAATTTATTGCCTCACCCGTCGATCGGATATTCGCAACGCAGATTTAGAGCGACGGAAATTGACCGGTTGCTGGGGGTCTGACTTGAGACATCGTTATGAACGGCGAAAGGAATCGCCTACGGAGTAATGACTGCGTACTCGAAATGACGAACCTGTAAGCCGTTGCCTAGAAACGACTTACGAACTGGAGGCGGGGGGAATCGAACCCCCGTCCCGCGACAGCTTGGAAAATGCCTCTACGTACATAGTCGATCTTTTAAGATTCGGCCTTCCCAACGCCAATCGACAGGCTTCGAGTTTCCCTAGCCCGACTTATGTTTCGCTCGTCCCCGGCCAGGCGGCAAGGATAAGCTAGCCCACTGTCTGCGTTGCATAAATTAGCGGGCGTCATCCATGCAACGGGCTACCAGTTTCTAGGCAGCCATGGCGTAATCGTATTCGCCAATTAAGGTTTTACCAGGTGTTTTACGAGGCCTCCTGATAACCTCGGTACGCCACACTTCCCTACACTTGCCCGGTCGAATCCAATCGCCCCCGGCTATAACTTGGTAGAATTATACCCATTAATCTCAGTCTACGCGAATGCTCCAATCCTGAAAATTTCTGACACAGAAAAAGCCTTGAATTCACCTCACAAGCAGTACATTTTACTACAGACACGAGATTACAAATATGTACAGAAATACGGTATCCACTCACCCGAATACAGCATTATCAGGATATCCAGCTGAATCCAAATGTTTTCGATGCGGGTTGGTTTGAAAATTGAAATTCAACGTTACAATGTGGAAATCTACCTGAATAACAAGCCATAAACCTTATTGAGAGTATCTCGAATGAACACAACAACGAGGGTAAAACTCAGTGGGCAATCCCGGCGAGATCACGGAGCTGGTCATCACGGATCTGCGATTCAAGCGGGTCCGTTTTTTATCAGTATGACAGCCCACCATGCCGGACAACGTCTCGGTCGTCATCATCACGAATACGCCTGTTTTCATTATGTTCTTGACGGTATGTATACAGAAACAGAACTCAGAAGTACACGTCTGATACCAACGGGTAGTGGCTTGTTCAAACCGCCCCACTTTCCACACTGGAATGAATTTACCGAACCGTCCAGCACATTGCGAATCGAATACCCACAAGATACTTTACGTCATTTCGAACGACAGTTACCAAACAAAATCAGCACAATATTGTGTCCCTCGTTATCGAGAGCATGCACTGCGCTCTCCAATGAACTGACCCATTCGGATGATTGCTCAGCGCTTGCAGCTGAGGGGTTGGCACTTGAAGTTATGGCGAGAAGCTTACGCCAGGTGGGATCGATATGCTCTTCCAGCAAAACAGCACCCCCGTGGTTGCGACAGTGCGAGGGCATGTTACGAGACGGTTATCGTCGGTCGCAACGATTTACACAAATCGCACACGAATTGCAAGTGAGCCGAACTCATTTAGCGACCATCTTTCGTATCCACTATGGTTGCACTATGGGCGAATTCGTGCGAATGCTACGAGTGGACTATGTAAAGCGAATGATCGTGAATTCAAATATGTCACACGCGCAGGTTGCCCTTGATGCTGGCTTCGCTGACCAAAGCCATTGTAATCGGGTATTTCGACGTCTTACTGGCTTGACACCCACCCAGTGGGCCCGACATGTTCGGACATAACAAACGTTCAAGTCATCATACATTCGTACAATTCATACTTCTTCTGGTTCTTTACCATTTGAGCGATGACTACCCTGAAAGTAAAAGACATTACATTAAATTGGAGAACAAATGCGATGAAATTATTTACAATGAACAGAAGTTTGTCCGTACTCATATTGATAACATGCATATCTCAAGTTCGCGCAGAGCAAAGAACTGATACATGCGTGAACGATCTAGCAAAGGTATCCGAATTTCTCCGACGAGACTATGCGGGATACAAAATTGCTGAATCGACCATTGGAACACAAATACAAAGTGCATACCAGATAGCATACGAATCTGCAGAGGGCAAATCCGGCGAAGCATGTGATAAAGCAATACGTAAATATCTGAATGTATTCCGTGACGGTCATCTGGTTTTGCCTTCGGATCATTCGGAAACTATCGATTGGCCACCGCCACTCTTTCACAACAATCGTGCTCCACGAATACAAACATTATCGAAGGACGAGATATTACTCCGTGTACCCAGTTTCGCAGTCGGATACACAAGAGACCTAAATCGCATTCTCATAGATAACGAGACTCAGTTACGCAAATGTAAAACTTTGATTCTCGACGTTCGTGGAAATACGGGTGGATCGGACAGTGCGTGGGTTGAATTGATCAAACCGATTTATTCGAAACCAATGACTCGTACAGGTGTTTCCTGGTTCGCCACACCCGGTAATGCCGACGCGATTGACGCTCAAATCAAACAGATCGGTAGTTCTGCTCCCAAGAGTGTATGTAATGCGTTTCAGAAAATTGCAGATGATATGCGGGCTGAAAAATCCGGTACGTTCGTCGAACTTGGTCCTAGCGTCGGACCTGTAGCTACATTGCCGGAGGTCTGGGAATCACCCAAGCAAGTAGCAATCCTGGTAGATAAATACTGTTCAAGCACCTGCGAAAATTTTATGATTGCAGCTGCTCAAAGCTCTAAAGTAACCATCTTCGGTCAAAAAACGTGGGGGGCCATCGATTTCCAGAATGTGCGTATCGAGGAACTGCCCTCAAAAGAGCGTCGTATTATGTTCGCAATGTCCGCTACGAATCGTGTGGTTGTCGAAAAGAAACGCCATTTCGGTGTGCAACCTGATCACAAACTATCCACTGAACTATTGCGCGACGTAGATGGTGCTGTTCAAAAAGTAAAAGTGGCAATGAGATCACAAGATTGAGTCGTGTTCTCGATTGAATTCACAGAAAAATCTTTAAGGACATCATTGGCCACACTTTTGATATTTTTTACTCAAATCATTTGCAATCATGTTCGACTTGTTTGTCGAATTATCAGATTGACACAATTTGATTTTGTGCAATAGTGCATACTTTACAAGAATCTATGAATTCACGTCCGAAAACGATATTATTCATCAGTCGTGATGTGTAGAAGCATGTTTTTCAAGCCATTTTCCTTGATTTTAAAGCACCAAAGGATTATGTTAGTTCATCAGCATAGAACTTTTCACCTCAAAGCTGCAGAGGTGTAAAAACATAAATAAACTCGCCGTATCGGGTTGTTCTTTTAGGATGGGAAAATGCTTAATCATTTCACTTCAATGCGATTTCATGCGCAAATTTTTGGAATCATTGTTCTCACTGTAACCACTCAGACAAGGGCGGGCTCCAACGACGTAAAATCCATCTTTACCGATGAAGCGACTGTCGCGGGTCCCGCATTGTGTACAGAATTCGTCGGACCGGATTTCAACCATGATTGCTATGTCGACATGGATGATTACAGGCTTTTCCAATTATGCGTGACCGGCCCTGACTTAGGGCCACCATCAGCTGGCTGCGCAGGCATGGACCTCGATGAGGATGGTGATGTAGATGAATTAGATTTCTCCTCTGTCCCTCAATGTGTGAGCGGCCCCGAATACTTGGCCGAGGCAACTTGCGAAGAGCTGGACTATACTCCACCGACCAGCCTGGACCGTATCAACGACGAGTTAGCTGCGGGATTGATTACAGAACTCGATGCACTCCGCTATAGTGTGTTTGATATATTTGGAGACAACAGACTTCCAACCCGCTTCTACGGTGCATCCTACGAAGAAGGTACGCACGCGTTGCAGTCACTTTCCGAGCAATACGAATCACTTTCACCTGATGAACAAGCAGAATTACTGCCGTTTCTCTTACCTCCGGATGCGCCAGGAAGCTGGTATCAGAACCAATTGCAACAAACGACTGTGGCTGGTGGCGAGCCTGAAGGTGACTTCGCTAAAGTCGATGTGAAGGACGGGTCCGGTGCAAGCGTGGCAGTGATCAAATGGCCTGTGTCACAGAACTATCTAAGCGAAGCGACCGTAGTTCATGACGCTCTCAGTGGTGCCGGTGGTGTCTGGGAAAAACTGACAGCACTTATGGGTCGTGATCCCATGTCAGACTCGATCATTGATACCGTTTATAATGGTACAGACGGACGCTATGACATCTATCTTATGCCACTTGGGGGCAATACATATGGTTCCTGCACAGGGGCCAGTCCAGGTTTTTTTCAGGATTTGTTCAACGATAACAGACGAACCAGTTACATCATCATGGATATCACGAATATTACCAGTGATTTTCCTGGCGCACGACTCGCTAAAAAAATACGTGCCAATCTCTCACATGAATTCATGCACGCCATACAATTCGCGTTTGATTCAGTTGATGCCTTCAGTGATCGCATCTGGTTGATGGACGCGGTTTCCACCTGGGCTGAACACTTCGTATTTACCAACGATCAGATGGAGCAGGACGATGCACCTTCCTACCTCAAAACCCTCGATCGTCCCATGGAATTGAATCAGGGCAATCGCAGATACGGTGTATATCTCTTTTTCTTTCATCACGTTACGAAATATGGCACAAATTTCATTCGAACGGTTTTTGAAAATACGGAATCCATGGTTTCACTTATGGCTGTGAACAATGCCGTACCGGGTGGCTACGCAGATAACTGGGCTGAATTTGCGGTGGAGAACTGGAACGATACGAGCAATCCACCGATCGATGGTTATGAGGCTGCGGATATGTTGAAAAAAGGTGCGGCCACATATACAAATTTCAGAGTACCCGCCCTCGCTGGTTCACAGGATGTGATTGATTTGGCGATGACCGGCGACGGACTTAAACCGCTCAGCGCACAATATATTTGGATTAAATTCAGCGATCAACAGATACGTTCAATTTTGTTCGCCAACGGATTAACCTTCGATCTTGATCGCGGAGTACCATCGATATTCAATGGAGCCATGGGTGATGAAACCTATCACTCCACCTATCTTTCCGATGCGGAAACGAAAGATATCCATGTGATGGCCTTGATTAAGCAAAACGGTGCATGGTTACCCGATCCAATCGATCTCACCAAGACTGCGTTCGCATCATTTTGCCAGGAAGCTTCCAGTGAAAGCATTGAGGAAATCGTATTCATCATGGCCAACGCAAGATTTGAAAGCAGCGAACGTGACCCTGTTAAAGAAAAGGGATTGCCTTCGCACATGTTTATTTCAAACATGGGTTGCGGTGCATGGGAAGGAACCGGTGAAAATGTTTATGCGGTAACAGAGCCTGACGAGGTGACCACTTCGACGACCACGATCCAATCGATCAAATTTGTGCGTGACACGTTTACCATCGAACAGATCGCAGCGGGAAGCGGTCAACAACTGTTCGGACCACCTACTGTAGGCACCCTGGTCATCCCCGCTAGTGTCTTCACAGGATTAAATCCACTCGCTGGCGGATATCAACTCGAAAGTTTTGCGGCGTCCTGGACTCATTCTTCAGACTACGAGTCTGGGAGCAGTGATTGTTCCGAGTCGGGCGGGGGTACCATGCAAACCAGCGATGCTTTTGCTGGAGCTACATTTGTTATTTCGCCATATTTATTTGATAGCCTCAACAACGCCATTCCGTCACTTTACCGCTCCTTTTTCGTTAGTGTAGCCTTTGTGGACAACGACGAAAATTTCTTCGGTCAATGCACCGATAACAAGGGCATCACAACATTTCACGATTCGGCGTTTGGCGCGGGATTAGGTGGTGGCTACCGCAATATGGATTTTGGTACACTTTTAGTTGACCCTTCAGGTAGCCGGATCAACCAGTCGTGGACGATCGAAGAAAACTCCTATCAAATAAATCTGCAGAGTAAAAAAATCCCATAGGAATAAGTCATTGGAATGCCGCAAGAGTTGAGTCCGGCTTTCGTTATAAGATACGCACTACAGATCAAATTCAATGCGGCTGAGAGGATTTGAACCTCCACGAGTTTCCTCACTGGATCCTAAATCAAGCGCACCAGCTCACCTCCCACTCAAACTCAACAGCAACGAAACCTGTCTATAGGAAACGAACCGATTTCGAGGTTGTGAAAAATCATGGTGGCGGCAAAGAGTCGCATCGTATCTTCGGCCCGCATGCAAACTTGCGATCCGATTTGATTCGCGGACTGATTTCGATTGAGTGTGTGCTTCGCAAGTTCAAGGTGTCGTTCTTCACTGGACTTATGTCCAGGTTCAGCTCCCTGTCGAGCGTGCTCGCCCCACCACTCAGTTGTCTTCAATCCATGGTCCAATACCGAATTGCCAACGATTCCGGGATAGAATGATGTTGTTACAAAATCGAAAATCATGACTTCCATACTATATTGGCCGGCATAATGCTCCCAAAAAGAAATGTCATCGTAGCTGCCCGTCATCCACATGTGGTGATAGAGGGCTAATACCGGTTCTGGAAATATCGGATCGGGAAAGATACCTGGAGATACGCTCTGGAGATCGGTGCGCAACACTTGAAGAACGCCCTCGGTCATTTGATCGAGCTCCGCGGCGGCGAACCGCGCCATATATTCTTCTAACTCGCGGTATAACGCCGCGTGATCGATACTGTAAGCATTAAGCATACTACGCCAAAGTCCGTTGTGGTATTGTTCTTCCTGTAGTTGCCTTGCCAGGGCTTTCAGAAATCTGCTTTCACGAACATGATCAACCTTCGGCATGCTCGCAAGAAGCCCACGATTGAATCCCACGACAACGGGATAAATGGCCGAGATGTAACCCAGATAACGATCCGTAGCGAGCACGCGATCGCGCAGACTACTTGCAAACTCGGTCCGATTGCACTCAGCACCATAACTTTGGGCCAACTTGCATATATCGTCACCGATCTTTTCTTTTTGCCCCTGCTCAGGCACAATTGGTATTGCAGAAAAGTCATCTGAAAGACGGCCCACAGGTTGGTTTACTCCAGTACCGAGAATACTTTGGTTCTGATCCGCTGTCGGATTGTTTCGTTTTATCATGGCGTCACGCCCGCTACAGACTCACGAGTATGATCTACTGGCAAGCTCAATTTCGTATCTATACTGTTTTGTTGCGTCGTTGCACCACTCGCAGAAGAACTTGATCCAATGTTCTGTGCAAAGAACACCAACGTAGGGAAAACGATACATGCTGATGTTACGGCGGCAATCCAACGCTTAGGAGCAAGACCTCCTCTGTGACTATCTCTAAATTCTTCAGGTGGTTTAATCCAGAGTAATGTTAGAAAAATGATCAATGTAATTACAGCAAAGATACCCACGGTCCATAAGCCTGGATTCCCTAATGCGATGCTGATCGGGACAATCACGAGTAAGAAGGTAGTATACAAACTTTGTTGAGGTCCACCGGTTGAATAGATTAGGTAGGCTAGTGCACCAAAATCTGCCAGGAAGTAAATCAAATGTGCATTTTTCAGATCGAAGATACAATAGGAATTCAGTTCTATCTGACTTCCACCAATACCCTGCAATAGTAGAGTTGCGAATCCCTTGTGGAATAGAGCTATGCCAACAGTTATTGCAATCACAACCCAAACAACATTCTGCATCCTACTGTACCGATCATCCGATATTATGCCATTGTATGCATCTTTCATGGCAAGTGTCATACGCAAAGCCAACAAGGCGCCTATAAATTGCACCGTCAACAGAGCTAAGAAGCCAGTTAAGTCTGTCCCGTTGGCTTGTGCGATCAGAAATACACCGTGGAAATTGTTCATACTACCCTCCCAAGATTACGTGCCTATTCCGCACGCGTTGAATTCTGTACCATACGCTGTTGAAACTGCTGGTTCATAAGATTCTCTAAGAATGTTGAGCTCGCATTCGATGAATCCTCCGAACAGCAAACCACACCCGATGTAGTTCAAGAATCGATCAACATCTGCAGATCATGATCCTTCACTACGATTCGCTGGAGCCGTGTTCATTACAATCATTATCATCCTTGACGTGATCACTCGTGGATTGCTCCGTCCCTCCACAACGTAACGTGATTCTGTATATTTTGTTATTCGCAGCAGTGCATAAAATCCACACTCGGTATACGTCTTGCGGATACAGGTTGCGAACTCAACCTCCGCCAAGCGCAGGGCAATCCAAGTTGCGAATTCAGCGTGTTCGAAAGAACACTTTATGCGACAATAAAATGAAAATGTATCTGGCCCTACACACAAAGAATATCAATGCAACAGAAACTCAACAAGATACCTATTCAGGTAGTACCTAAATCAGTGATACAAAATATAGACTAAAATCATGTCGATAATCCATATGTGGATAGCCCGTAAATCTCATGTCTCATTATTGAGACGATGGCAAACATACTTCATCGATTGTCTTGTTTTCCTTCCTATTCTTGAGAATTCTAATCATAAGAATTCAATTGAGATCACCTTCGATAAGAATGGCTGACTTGATAAAACTATGTGCCATAGAGTGACATCGAGATAATAAAAAATGTCTTAACAGCGCGGAGCAATATCCGTTGCCAATGCTGGGGCGAATCTTGAATAGGTTTGAAATGTAGTGTAATGATCGAAGCGATGAACGGTGATGATCCTGAAACTACAATACCGACATGATAAGTTACGCCATAAACAAATGATGTGTCTCAAGTGTGAATACGACAATCAAAATTCATTGCGGCTGAGAGGATTTGAACCTCCACGAGTTTCCTCACTGGATCCTAAATCCAGCGCGTCTGCCAATTCCGCCACAGCCGCAGAATTTATATTCACGGGCACTACTGGTCACGATACATCGGGGGTCCGCCAGTGTAATGTAAGTCTACGACATCCATTACACGGGCAAACAAGTTTGCCCATGCCACCCGAACCCAAGAATCATTTCAAATCCCGGGCGGCATCCATAAATGTATTATACGAAGATTTGACCTCTTGCATCGTATCACCGCCGAATTTTTCCAAAAAACATCTGGCGATTTCAAAAGCCACCACGTTCTCCGCAACCACGGAAGCGGCTGGGACCGAACAGACGTCGCTCCGTTCGTAATCCGAGCGCTCAGGCTGCTTCGTGGAAAGATTCACGCTGTCCATCCCCCTCAATAATGTGCTGATTGGCTTCATCACCCCCCGCAATACGATCGGCGAACCATTGGTCATGCCCCCTTCTATTCCCCCTGCGTTGTTCGATCTACGAGTAAACCCGAGATTCGACTGATCTATCTGCGAAGCGTCAAAATCGATTTCGTCGTGTACCCGGCTGCCCGGCCTGCGACTACATTCAAAACCCAGTCCGATCTCAACTCCCTTAAACGCCTGAATCGATCCGATCGCCTGCTGCAATCGACCATCCAGTTTATCCTGCCATCGCATGCAACTTCCCAATCCCGGCGGACAGCCATGCACCTGTACCTCGACCACACCACCGAGAGTATCTTTATCCTTTTTAGCTTGGCGAATTTTTTCAATCATACGATCCGCCGCCGCCGCATCGGGACAATAGGCTTCATTCGCGTCACGCAAAGCGCGAAGCTCGTTCAAACTCAGCCCATCGAGTACTGTCGTACTCTCGTCATATATCGAAACAACATACCCTGCTACATCAATCCCAAACTCGTTCAGCAAGGATCGAGTCATCGCACCGGCTGCAACTCTCGCTGCCGTTTCCCGCGCCGATGCACGTTCCAACGTTTCGCGGCAATCCGTCGTGAGCCATTTTAAACTACCGGCTAGGTCCGCATGCCCGGGTCGTGGCCGTTGTACTTCAGGGGCGTCATCAATGCGCCAATCTTTGTTGATCAACTGCATAGCGATGGGTGAGCCGATGGTCACGCCCCGTCGAATACCGGAAAGAATATTGATCTGATCCTTCTCGATCTTCATTCTGCCGCCTCGGCCATACCCCCCCTGCCGCCGTTGTAACTCGGCGTTCATCAAATCGACATCCACGGTTACGCCTGCGGGCATCCCCTCGACCAGTGTCGTCAACGCCTGACCGTGCGATTCGCCAGCGGTTCTATAATCCAAAATAGTCATGTCTATATTTTATGAGTTATGGACGATTTCCGAAAGCAACTACGAAAACGATCTGATACATTTACCCATGTTTACAGCAAAACGTGCCCAATTCTCCAATACTCTATGGTCATCGGTTGATTACGGGTTGATCGATACGGAATGCGGATTAAACTTTTGTCATGAACGTCGAAAACCATCATATTGACATTGAAACACGAGGGAACAATCACGTTCTCAACCTGACCGAACAAGTTGCCAGTGTCGTTGCATCCGGACAGATTTCTGATGGAATCGTGACATTATTCGTAGTGGGTTCGACCGCGGGATTAACCACGACCGAATTTGAGCCGGGCCTGGTCAATCATGATCTTAATGCCGCGTTTGAAGGAATCGCACCGGAAAAGGGTCGTTATGTTCACGAAGAAACCTGGCACGATGACAACGGCCACTCGCATGTACGGGCGTCGTTGTTGGGGCCGAGCCTGACCATTCCTATAGTTGACAAGGTCATGCCGCTGGGGACGTGGCAACAGATTATTTTAATCGATTTCGACACTCGGCCTCGTAACCGTCGAATCATCGTACAACTGATGGGTGAATAATTTTGCTGCAACGTGTGAACACGCTAAGCTTTTGTATCCCTGATCGCTTGTTGATAGTCGGCGGCAATTTCGTTCATTCTGCCTTCGGGATACTCCTTGGTGATCCAACGAAATCCCAGTCCGTCATCCTTAAATCGGGGGATCAAATGAAAATGAGCGTGGAGTACGACC
>CBDTZI010000065.1:0-11620 GCA_965364865.1 uncultured bacterium
GTCCGCCACCGCTTCCAGGTAAGTGGATTCAATGACTTCGGTGTAAACCTGCAAGATCCCAAAAGCAGATGTACGAAAATGCTGGAAATAAGCCATCGTTTTTGACTATATCCAGACACCCAAAATGCCACCCCCTGGTGAGGGGGTGACACTAGTGTTTCAATCAACTTCCGGCATTCTTGATACAGGCTTTACTCTCATTCAAAACAGCCCCGAAATCGTGATATGCTCGAAAAACCATTCCAAGTTGGTTTGAGTCGGCCTCTATCAATTCAACCGTTGGATTCTCTTGGCCATTCAGGAACACAACGCTACTGAAAAGGTTTTCACCACCAGCGGCCAAGTACCAGGCCGTTGCAGAATTCCCTACATAGTTTGCATTTTCTAGGCGGGGTTCAACAACGACTTGAAGGTCAGTGAATGGGTTGCCATTACCGGCACCACCCGTCGTGAGTGTGCGGTTGATCTCTTGACTTCGCACCAGCGTGCGTGCGACGTTCACAAGTGTACTTGGAACGATCAGCGTTGCCGGAACCATGTCAATGACCTCGCCCTGATCATCAACCATGTTCAATAGTGCTTGGATGGCCAATGTCAATGCGTCTGCATCCAACGCCGAACCACCGCCCGTCAAAAGGTTGTTGTTATCAGCATGGAAAAATGCGTTTCCGCTTGAATCCAGATTCGCCAGTACTAAACTCCAGAAATCATTATTTACGGTCCTGGCTGACGTAATCCCTAAAGTTCTTGCTAGGTCACTGAAGAGATTCAGGTCATCATTGATGATGTCCTTCCGATCGATTCGTAACAAGATGGCTTTTGTTGAAGCTGCTACAATGTCATTTCTCTCGGATAACGTGCCATGCTTAATTGTACCGCCAGCCGCAAGGGGTAATAAATTCTTACCCTGATTCATTCTTAAAAGATTTAAGTCTTTGAAGTTTGAAACCGATCGTGTACGAGCAACACTACGCCAGGTTGAAGGCCCAGAGTTGTATGCGTCAAGGGCAACCTTATTTGCGGAACTCCCGAGACTAATTTCCATCGATACGTTCGATACGTTCGCCTTGAGATACTGATTTTGATCCGCAGGAATCATTTCACCCGCTAAGGTAAATTGGGCCTTGAACAAATCAATCAATGTATCTGCTTTTAAGTTTTTCGCTGCCCTTACTGCCTCGTCCCCAAAAGTTACGGACGCTGACTTGACATTCCCGGTCATGCGAATGTACGTTGCACAATTCAGAATTTCTTGACGATCCAGATTGCCACCAGATACTACGGCTGCGATGGAAGGGACAAGGGGTCTTGAATCCCTCTTGGCTTGTAATTCAACAGCGTCGGCTTTTGCCTGGAGTACTGCATTTTCTGTCTGCGACTGGTCCCAATCTTTTTCGATTGCTTCTTTTTGAACCGCAGGAAAATCTGCTGCGGCTGTCAGGATCATTGCGGTTCTTGTTTTTTCCGCTTGGATGATCTTGTCTTTTTGTTCTTGAGTCATATTGTTTAATTCCTTATCCGCGATCCGTTTGGCCGCTATGCTTATGGAAGTTTCTGAATCCGCACCCATTGGTACAACCGAGACTTCCTTTAGTTCCCCTGCGGTTACGATTACAACCCCGCCTTGTTTTTCTGTTGATTGTGTCCGTCCGTTGACAGTGACACGCTCACCTTTAGCCCTGAATTCGGACTCTGTAACATTCACGCCGACCGATGCTTGCAATGCCACCCCGTCTTTAAGTAGGGCTAGGACATTGTCCCCCGCTTCGGTATTCGCCAGTCGCCCTTTGATGATCAATTGACCACCTATGACAATGGGCTGGCCGCTACCTACAACAGATTCAATATCGTTTTTGTGCCCGTCGAGTAGCGTTACGTTGGATGGTAATTCCAGGCCCTTCAAATTGATGATGTGCGAAGAACCATTCACATTCATAATCCCACCACTGTACGCAACTATCGAAATGGTTCGCTTCGATTTGTTCGCTGCTTCAAGAGTGATTTCTGCGTCAAAATATAAGTGGTCTACCATTTTCCGTGTACTCCGCGAGCGTCATCAACGGGGGCACTATTTGCATACTTCCCTGATTGTTCTTTTTCAACGGGTTTGATATTGCTACAAAAACGCTCAAGGGCTTCGATCGCATCGATATTTCCCGTATCAATGGCAGCATCTAACATTTTCGTAAGGTCGGGTGCGATGATGTGTTGAAAATCATCGGGGTCGGTTCCGCTTTCCTGTAATCCAATGCCGATCGAACAGGCAAGGATTCTGCCAAAGCGTTCTCTGGTTTTTCGTACCGGCGATCGTAACCCGGCGATCATGTCCGCCAGGGTCAATCGGGGAGCACAAGCGATCAACCATTCTGTGAAAATCTGATCGGTGATTTGTGCATAGGACTGGCTTGGATTCTGTATTCGCAACTCTTCAAGGATGGCGAACACCTTGTCGGATGGCACCAGGTCTTCAATGAGTTCCGGTATGATGCGTTTCGTTTGTCGGCACATTTTCACCATTCGTGCGTGCTTGGCCGCATTGATTTGACACTCTTCAATTCCGCGTGTCTTGCGGTCATGGGGGATAGGTATTCGGTTACGGGTTTTTTTCATGTCGTTTATTCCTTTTTTTGGGGGGTGACTCAATGCCATCCCCTCTTAAGTGTTATCACTCTCATTTCTGACAATTGACCGTTTTGAGTACTTTTGTGTTGGAAATCTGGACGTGTACCGCGTTAGGAGGGAGTTAGGGCACTATATTTTTTTATTTTGTTCGATCGTTTTCTTTAACTGTTCTGGGATTCGGGGCCTGGGTGGTTACTTGGATGGATGTTTTCGATGGTTCCCTGGATGATTCCCTGGATGGATGATCCCGATCGATCCATCCAGTTCGGGGGTGGACCTGGTTTCGGGGCAGTTTTCCTACTTCTGTATGCCCCATATCGGGCCTATCTGGGTTTTATAATTTTCGATGCGATCCTCCATCGGTCATTATAAAATTGTGAAATTATCTGCGTTCATTCTGGACAACTTGGTCCGATTAGGGGCAGATAATCTAGCAGTGGGATACTTTGCAGTTGTTCCCAAGGGCATGACGCCACCACGATGGCATGGTAGTACCTTTTAACAGATACCTAGCAAATCAACAATTCACACCCAGCCATATACCTACCTCCAAACATTTCACATGTGAGAATAGGGCTTTGTTCGGTCATATCCGGCCTCATGGACTTGAAACGGCCTTTTTCAGTCGATCCATTGTAAGCCTCTCTGTTGTACGCTACCTGGATATGATCCAACCATGCACACCTGGAGCGATGTCCCTGGAGGGGCCTCTCTCTGGGTCTATTATGGGGGTGTTTGTATGGTGGGGTGATGGAATGGGTTTCTATGGATTCTGGTGTTTTTTGATCCTGGTTTGGTTATGGTGGATTTGCTCCTATCCTCCATATTTTTCTGAATGGTGGATTCAACAACTCTGCAAGCAGTGAATAATATCGAAATATGATTGTGTTATACACAAATAAAAGGGACGCCCAATATCCTCAGTCCGCTTGGTTACTTGAGCGTTGAGCTATCTTGTCGAGTAATTCCTTAATAATCCTAATCGCATCACTTGCTGCTATTTCAGCTTCAAAGTCGTGGTTTTGTTCTACTCCAGTGATTATTTTTTGAATCAGGCCAGGAAATGCACTAAACGCGATGAGTTTATCCTCAGCCTCACAGTCGTCCCACCACAGTCTATATGGTGTCGAGCCATCAGTGGGATGGTTATAAAATACGAATCTGAATCTACCACAATCATTTTCGTAGCTTAGTTTAATTTTCTCACCAATATCTTCGCTACATGGAACACCGAAAATACTGTCGTCGTACAGGGTAGTTTTTAACTGTATTGCAACCTTATCTATATCATCGCCGTTTAGGTGTCCTGTAAGGTTTTTAAGCGTCTGGATTGCCCAATCGAATCTTTTACGAGTGTCTTTTGTCATGGTCTAATCCTTTATGATAAATTTGAAACTGAGTTTTGACTCAATTACTCTAATCCTCTTTCGTCTCAATATCGTCGTACTTATCCATGTACTCACACAATCCGACCGCAAGGTTTGTTAACCGAAAGTTTTTCCAATACACCCTACTACGATTATTGTTCATACGCCCAGAGATTAGATGCTTTTCCATTAAGGATGTTTCGTGGGATTCTACCAACGATGTATGCTTTAACCAAGAATTATCAGCAATATACGACATCCAGCCAGTGGCACCATTTGGACAGTCTTTTTCCCCTTTATTATCTTTTGAAGCACTATACGACGTAGCTAATATGCAAATATCACCGGATGATAATTGGCGACATATTTGCATGTATTGTTGAGGAAGAAAACTTTCACGATCTAATTCCGTTTCTGTATACGCAACAAAAAACAATTTTCTTAGTGCGTCAAACCTTTGTTTGTCTAGTTGATCGTTGTCTATTGCGTCGAGTAGTTCTTGTAAACATACTTGTGCTTGTTCGGTGTATTGATAATCATCTTTTATTCGTCCCGCCTCGCAATATCTATCGAATTCTACTTTTAGGGCAGACACAAGACCAATTTTACGTGAACGCTGCAATACTCTACCGAGAGTTTGTACAACAGGCATTTTATATTCGTCTGCAATACCTGTGACTCCTTCAACAGCGGCAACAATCGCATCATCAATTACATCGCGTGTCTTAACAAATTTGGATTCATTCTGATTATCTTCACTCATTTTTCAGTTCCATTATCCTGCTACCTCAATCACCGCTTCCACACATGGCATACATAGTTCCGTTGCATCTGGATCGGCTGAATCAACCCATAGATTCACCGATTCCGTTGGAGTCAATCCCGAATCTCTTAGCTGTTGAATTAACTCATCGATCTCAGGTCCAAGCATTCCACAATCCTTGCAGATTCGTTGTGCTCGTTCGATAGGTGTTTCGTTCGATGGACGTATCACCGCAATGTAAGCGATGGTCGCCACCACGAGAAAAATCAATGCTGCGAATCGTTTGTTTGAGAATTTAAGCATAAATTACTATGTTAACTCAAATATCGAGAATGGGATATGCCGATTCCAGCACAAGAGAATGTATATAACCTATTTCGATATACATCACACCTTTGCGGACACGATTGACAAGGTGGACCCACAGGAACTTTCTGAGAACGTAGCTGTATTAGCGGTGACGGCGTTCATCCTCGCGGACATGCCCAAGCGTCTGGGTGAAAAATAAAAAATCTAATCGATTGGGTGCATGCCTAAGCAGAATTTATCCCGACTTGTCGGGAGCGCCGGCATGTTCTACAAATTTCGTAACCCATGGCGGCGCCTACGGCTTGGTCATGCCACCCAACATTCGATTGCGCCGTGGACAAGCCTCGACGTTACATTTGATCGTGGGCAACTGAAATACATTCGTTATCGATTCGCATACCACGCGCCGGAAGTGGTGCGGGCGATCAATAACAAATAATAAACCCCGAAGGTGACGTTGGGAACAAACCAGGATAACTGAGCGATGGTGTCAACGTACATGCCGGTGACATCTCTGATGTTATGAAAAATGCGAAATTCGTAACCCAGATATACGAAAAGCGCATTCATCGCACCGAAAATCGCCCAAAGAATTAAAAAACCGCTCAAATAACATGATGCCTGAATTGCGACGGGCATGAGATTTCGTTTGTGCTTCACGCTGTGTGCCCAGCCGATTAACCAGCCGCCAAAAAGCGTAACCACGACTGAACCGATCACGCATGCAAATCCGAACATCGCGGTGACAAAGAAAAATTCCGGCATTTCGATCCACAATCCATTGATGCCTTGATCTATAACAAACCCACTTAACATACTCAACATTCCGATTGCAAAAATGATCGGTAAATTGCGAAACAAATAGTTCCGATGAACAGTGACGGATTGGGTCACTTGTAGCTTGCGGCCAAACTCTTTGGATCGCAATATCGGTTCGACAAAACATTCTTTCCATGCGGACCATCGAGTTGATTTACCCTGTTGTTCCCAGGCAACACCTCTTCTGACGTCCGGTCCGAGTGATTTAACGATCGTCTCGCCGCACTCCGGACAACGGCTTTCCATGGGCATGGTGGTCAGGTTGTATCCGCAATACTCGCACAACGGAGGCCGATCCATCGGCGGCACATCTCGCCTTGCACCCACGCTCCGAAGCAAGGCCCAGATAAACCACATCCAAGCAATCGCCGACAAAATGACGATAATGAATTCTGGATTTTTAACATACCAGGGAAGCGATTTACGCCATGCCTGCCATTGCTTGCTTGCTTTTTGCGAATCTAGATTAAATTGAGCGATCGCCGCTTTATATTCAGCATCTAATTTTACAAAATTAGGATCGCTTGATGTGACTGTGAACGGTGCCGGTCTAGTCGGCCAGTTGAATGTGGGTTTATTCTGTGAATCGCTTAAATTATTGAGTGCTAATGCCATTGTAGCAACAATGATCAGTGCGGGCAGTAGATTGGCTGTACAGATCCACACTCTTTTCAGCGCACTACGAAAACTGGCTTTGATCGATTCGTCGCGTGCTCCCCAGGCCATCGTAAAAAAAGCCAGCAGTAAGAAAAGAGTTTCGATACCTAAAAAGGAAAAAAAGAAGATCGAGAGCACTTGGAATGTGTGGGCTTGAAATTCGTGAATTAAATCATTCAGAAAACTGAATAACCTGTCGAAGGTGGCTTCAACGCTAATGGTATTCCCATCTGCCGTGGCGACGATCACAGCGATCGTCATCAAAATCATCATCAAGGTAAAAACGTGAAACAGCCAGGCTTTCCACCTCGCGACATGAGCGGTTTTGCGAGCGGTGGTGGCCGGATAGATCCAGGAGGTGATCCATGCATAGTGCAGTGGCCAGCGAGATTGTTGATCTCGTGGCTGCGGATTGGATAGTGATTCATTGGCCGTCATGGGTTCGTCCATTCATCTTACATTATCGACTCAGACACGCACGGCCCGTCTACCTGTGAATACAATATGTATTCCCTTCACGGTTCAGATTATTTCACCCCTCAAAGCATCTCCCTGTGAAAAAGGGACGATATCGTGGTTGAGAATTATTTTTTCAATTACGGTACCATCGGCTAAGATAGCCTTGTGTCAATATGTGCAATCTGTAATGTGTGCGGTGGATGAAATCATAATGTCAAAGAAAGCGATCATAAAGATAGCTGAGCTTGTCGCAGTTCCGCCCGGCCCGATTCCCGGTCGATCCATGCTCGACATTCAGACCATACCCCAGGCTGCGATTTTGATCGAAGACGATCGTATCGTTTGGTTCGGGCCGCAGCATGAATTAAATGCGCCGACTGATTTTGAAACCATGGATGCGGGTGGTGGTTGCGTGCTGCCCGGATTGATCGACTGTCATACCCATACCGTTTTCGCGGGTACGCGCGAGGCTGAGTTTGTACAAAGATTGGAAGGGCGGTCGTACGCAGAGATTGCGGAATCCGGTGGTGGGATTCGAGTTTCGGTCGAAGCGGTTCGAGCCGCGAGTTGTGACGAGTTGGTCGAGCTGGCGTTGCCGCGATTGCAGCGAATGTTACGCGGCGGTGTGACCACGGTGGAGATTAAAAGCGGGTATGGATTAACCGTCGACGACGAGATCAAAATGCTCGAAGCGATCAAGCGGTTGGGTGATCTTCAACCCATCGAGCTGGTGGCGACATACTTGGCTGCACATACCACGCCAAAAGAATTTTCCGATCGTCCCGATGCCTATCTGGATATGATCCTGGATGATGCGGTGCTCGGTAAGATTCGCGATGAGGGATTGGCTGAGTTTTGCGATGTCTTTTGTGAGCGCAGTGCCTTTGACGTAGAACAATCTCGCCGTGTATTCACCGCTGCGAAGCGATTCGGATTGATTCCCAAAGTTCATGCCGATCAGATTACTCAGATGGGCGCGTCGAAGTTATCCGCTGAGGTGAATGCGATTTCTGCTGACCATTTGGAGACGATTGACGGAGAAGGTATCGCCGCAATGAAACGCGCCGGTTGCATTGCGGTGATGTTGCCCGCCTGCTCTTATTTTTTAGGGGTGAATCAAGCTCCCGCAAGAAAAATCATGGAAGCGGATTTGCCAGTTGCCATAGCCACCGATTACAACCCAGGATCGTCGATGGTCGAGTCGTTACCTTTGACGATGAATATCGCCTGTACGCAAATGAAAATGACACCGACGGAAGTAATCGCCGCGACCACTGCCAATGCTGCGGCTGCGATCAATCGACAAAATCGTATTGGTGCAATTCAAGTTGGTATGCAAGCCGACCTCATCATTTTAGACGTTTCCAATTACGCTCGATGGTTATACGAACCGGGTCGTAACTGTGTAACAACAGTATTGAAAAGGGGTGAAATCGTTTCGGAAATGGACTGAATCATATTTTTCGTTGCAAATTGTATTTTCGCATAGTATAATGAACCTATCATGAAACCAGACATCATTCGAGCGCATTTAAGAAAAGTACCATTTCAGCCGTTACGCGTATACATATCTGATGGCTCACATTACGAAGTACGACACCCTGAGATGATGTTTGTCACTCGTGCAGAAATCGTCATTGGTTTGGATTCTGAAAACGGAGATATCCCGGAACGATCGGTCTATTGTGACCCACTGCACATTACTCGCATCGAACCGATCAACGGAAAAACCACGACTCGAAAAAAACGACGTAAAAAATAAGAAAGAATTCCACGGATGGAAATCAACTTAAAAAGCAAACGAATTTGCGTGACCGGCGGAGCGGGTTTTTTGGGTCGTGAGGTCTGCAACAAATTGCAGGCCGTTGGTGTTGGCGAGATCATCGTTCCGCGCTCCAGAGATTACGACCTCACCCAGCTCGATCATGTCAAACGATTGTATAACGACGCCAAACCTGACGTAGTCATTCACCTGGCTGCAGAGGTTGGTGGCATCGGCGCGAATCAGATCAACCCGGGTCGATTCTTTTACGCAAACCTGTCGATGGGTATGCACCTGATCGAAGAGGCTCGCGTTCAAAATATCGAAAAATTTGTACAGGTGGGTACGGTCTGCGCCTATCCGAAATTCTGCGAGGTTCCATTCCGCGAAGAAACACTCTGGAACGGATACCCTGAAGAAACCAACGCCCCGTACGGCGTAGCCAAGCGTGCCCTCAGTGTGATGATCGACGCTTACAAGCGTGAATACGATTTCAATGGTATTTATCTGATCCCCGTCAACCTTTATGGCCCCGGTGACAATTTTGATCCGGAAACCTCGCACGTCGTGCCGGCACTGATAAGAAAATTCTGCAACGCCGTTGAGAAGAACGAGCAATCGGTTACCTGCTGGGGAACAGGCAAAGCCTGTCGAGAATTTTTGTACGTGGACGACGCCGCGGATGCGATCCTAAAAGCCACGGCTATCCATGCCGACCCCGCACCCATGAACATTGGCACAGGTCGGGAAATATCGATTATGGATTTATCCAACATGATCGCAAAATTCTGTGATTATTCAGGTCGCATCGAATGGGACAATTCCCGGCCAGACGGTCAGCCTCGTAGACAACTGGATACGTCCAAAGCGCTCCAATACCTCAACTGGAAAGCAAGCGTGGATTTCGAGGAGGGATTACAAAAAACCATCGACTGGTGGAAAACGCATTCTACAAACACCATTTACAGTACACAAACCGCACCGTAAGCCTCGACTTTAGTACGGTTCAAGAAGGTGGCCGTTCTTCTTGTTGAAATTCACTTCTTACATTATAATGGTTTCGCAACGGGAAAGCTGATATCTCAGACGTTGACACAATTTTTAATGGAACGGCATGATGATATACAGTCGCATCAAAAATTTATCTAAAACACGAACCACGATTCTTGGGTTGTCCATGATTTTGTTGGGTTGGGGATATTTGCCCAGCGTACAATCTCAGGAACCTCAAGCCGAGGACTCGAAAGCCCAGGAATCTCTTCCTGTCGAAACTCAGTCTGGTGACTCCGTAATTCAAGACGAGGTTGTGGAATTTGCTGACATATCCAAGGCGGCTATCCTGCCGATTCAAGGCGCGATTACCGATATCACAACGGAAAGCCTGAAACGTCGCATCGAGCAGGCGAGAGAGGGTGGAGCTACAACCATTGTTTTCGACATGGACACGCCCGGCGGATTAGTCAGCAGTTCCATCGCGATTGCTGATCTGATTCGAGAGTTGACGGATATAAAAACGGTGACCTGGGTGAACCCCAACGCCCACTCCGGCGGCTCGATCATTGCGGTCGCTTGTGATGAGATCGTGATGTCGCGTTCTTCGCGTATCGGCGATTCTCAGGTCATAATGGGTGGTCCCGGCGGTGCCAGCGGAGTTCCCGAAGATCTCAAAGCAAAAGCCTACACGCCAGTGCTTCATGATTTTCGCCAATCCGCTAAGCTGAATGGCTATAGCCCCGTTTTGTGTGAAAGTTTTGTGCTGCCTGAAAAAGAAGTTTGGTGGATCGAACACATCACCAATGGAGATCGAAAGTTTGTATTCGGCGAAGAAAAAGCAAGGCTCTTCGGTGAAACGTTCGTAGAAAAAAAATCTACAACCGATGACGACGATAGCAACGACAAGGATAAAAAAAGTAAGAATAAGAAAAAATCTGATTCAGAAAAAATTAAATCGATCGTAGCATCAGTCTCCGCTTCAAAAGATATTCCCGGAGAATGGAAACTGGTAGAAAGTTATTACGATATCGTTTTGGAAGACGAGTTAGATGTCATTCAGCCGGTTGTGCGTAATGATCAACTATTGGAAATGTCCGCCGCCGAAGCCTTTGCCTACGGTTTTAATCAGGGCGTGGTTTCCAGCGAGGAGATGTTAAAGTCTCATTATGATTTGACTTCGGTGGTTCGTATCAATCCTACATGGTCTGAAGCGCTGGCCTACTGGATGACTTCGGAATACGTTCGTGGTTTCCTGATGTTAATCATCATGCTCGGTGCCTATGTGGAGTTTCACACCCCGGGTGTGGGTGTGCCGGGGTTGACCGCTTTGATTTGTCTGGTGATTTTTGTCGGCGCACCTTATCTAACCGGGCTGGCAAACGTCTGGGAAATTTTAGTGTTGGTGATTGGGATCGTTCTGATCGGGCTGGAGGTTTTCGTCATCCCCGGGTTCGGTATCGCGGGGATTTCCGGATTGGCATTGGTGTTGGTTGCGCTGTTGGCTACATTTATTCCTGAAGAGCCAGGCCGAACATTTCCACTGTATTTACCATCGTTGCCCAGCACGATTCGATATTTACAGGGTGGAATTATTACACTGGTTTCTTCCATGATTGCTTCTATGGTGGGAATGATCATTCTGAGCCGCTATTTGCCGCGTACTCCACTGTTTGCCCGCATTGTGCCTGCCAATCCCACGCCATCCGAAGTCATTCCGGACGATCCCTATTCCGGAGCGGCCCGCGTGGGTGACACCGGCGTGACGGAAGGACCGCTGCACCCATCCGGCAAGGCGAGGTTTGGAAATGTTCTGGTTGACGTGGTGTCGCAGGGTGAAATGTTAGATGCCAACGCGCGAATCGAAGTGAT
>CBDTZI010000066.1:0-11599 GCA_965364865.1 uncultured bacterium
TTAGGGTCGGGAGAAAGAAACTGCGATTCGCTTTTTCCGATCGCTTGCGTTTTGAGAAGATTTGTAAACGATCGCCCACCATCGGGTTGCATGGCTGCGACCCGGTCCACACGAGACAGAAAACCGCCTCCCAACAGGGCCAGCGATCCACCGGTTAACATTTCACGACGTGTCGTATTCATCAATCTCCCTCATTCCTCCAGCAGGGCTGGTTTGCGGAAAGCGTTACCCGATCTATTCCTGTAAAACATTGTAGAAGCGAACATTTTGCACCTATTCTCCCCGACGTGCAAATTCAACGCCTTTTGAGCTGTGCAAGGATGATCCTCAGCGGAAAAAACGTGGTGAACGTAGAGATGCCCGTGCCGTTTCCAAAAAAGGTTATGTCACTATTCTTCCCCCCTTTCCAAGGGGGGATCGATAAACCAGCTTCCCCCCTTATTTTCAAGGGGAGATTGAGGGGGGTCATCTGTTTTAACGGACACCTCCCCCAGCCCCTCCTTAGTAAGGAGGGGAGCTATTAATGTTGCAAACCCTATTTGGAAATGGCACTAGTTAACCTCATCGAATGGCATCGACGATAATGATGAGAGGGATTATCATCCCTGCAGGATTGATCGATACTCTTGGAGAAAAAGACGGATGAAAAATCGGCTGATGTTAACAGGGTTTACGCTCATCTTATGGTGTGTTTGTTGTGCAACCGCAAATAGTGAAACCATTCGGTTCGATCCGCCCACACGTTCGATTGAATCTGGCGCGGCATCAACAACACTGACGTTCGATCTGTACCTCGAATCCACCAGTTCCACCACCACTTTTACGTCGGTTGATATGCTGATCGGTTCCAATGATATTACGTTGACTCAGTTTGTGTTCGATGCGGATTTTCTGGTGCCGCTTTCATTCAGCAATATTGCACAGTCGGATCAATTGTCCAACTATAATTCGGCCATCCTGGCGGGTGGATTTTCATCGACGCCGCTCGATCGATCGGTGTTGGTTGGAACACTTACCATTGATACAGCTGGCCTCAATGTAGGCGTTCATTCCGTGAGCGTGAGTTCGTCAGCGGATTTGGGATTCAGTAGCGTTGGGCTTAATGGTGTGACTGAGCCGCTTGAAGGAAGTGGAAGTGTTACCGTTTATTTCCCAACGACAACCGAATGCCAAACCGATACCGATTGTGATGATTCGCTTGACTGTACTACAGATGCTTGTGTGGGCGGAACCTGTAACCACACCCCGATCGATGGTTGTTCGGACTCGTCAATACCCGCTTGTGTGACAGCGGCTGATTGCGATGACAGCCTGGCCTGTACGACGGACGCGTGCACCAGTGGAACCTGCAGTAACACTCCGATCGATGGCTGTACGGATACCTCAACACCGCCCGATACCGGCGGAACCGACACACCCGGTGGCGGTGTACAAGCGCCTGTGCTTTGTGGAGCCACAGGGATGATCCCATTGGTATTCTTGATAATGGGATTCGTGAGTCTGAAATATCGCACTCGTCATCGTTGAATATCCAGCAACGAAGTATTGTGAAGTATTCGTGGCCATAAATTCCATTTGGCGGCACAAACTTGCCTCTTTTAACATGTGAAGCGGGTCAAGCACAATCATCTTGCATACATTTCATGATATAATGTTTTATATTGACTGAACACTTGGTCTACTCGAAACGTAAACTGATGTATAACTATGTTTGTCCCGGCGGTAGATTGTAACGGATGAACAGGGTGGCGGTTTATCCATACCGGGTCTTCGGCGACCCTTCATTCGTATTGCGTTCGTATTTTATCGATCAGGGATTTCGCATGGCTGATCTTATGCACACACGTTACGGTTTTTCGCACTGGGTTGATGAGCCATGACATCCCTGTATGGTTGCACTCAAGCCTGATTGGAGAATAAAAGATGAAAAAAAACATGGTGATCGTGTTTTTCCTGTTGGTGATAGGTGTACCGAGTCGCAGCGAAGTCATACGGTTTGATCCGCCCTCCCAATTTGTAGATCTTGATACCGAAGACAGCGTCTTTTTTTTCGAGGTCTACATACAGTCGACTGGTGAATGGGATTATTTCAATTCTATCGATGTCTTTTTAGGTTCGGATTATGTCAAGGTTAGTGATTTCTCTCTGAATCCTGAATTTATCGAACGTACAGGCATATTCAACAAAGTTTTACCCGTGGGTTGGCAAGGTGGTTATGCCAACACCATTTTTACAGGTGGATTCTCTCCTGAAGTTATACTTCGCCCCTATTTTATTGGAACGGTGATGGTTGATACATACAACATGCCATCAGGGGTATATAAATTACAAGTGGACTCACACAAAGACGACAATAAAAGCAATGTCACGGTCGGCAATATTGTAGATGGATATCATTCTGAAAAATTGTTCGGGTCTGCGACCATCACAGTAAACAATTCTGCCATCCTTCCCACATGCGCAAACAACGATGATTGCGACGACAACATCGACTGTACGAACGACCGATGTAATATCAGCCAGTGTGAATATATATACATCGACGGTTGTGGTGAAGGCTCAGAATCAAATGATGCTGGTTATGTGATAGAAGTGCGGAACGTAATTACCGACAGTGAATTGATTACCTTCGCCAGTGTTGCACGAGTTGAATATGAAGTGGAAAATATCCAGGTGACCAATCAGGATCTGCCATCCAGCATAGCTCAGCTGCCTTCGCTATGTGGCACGATTGGCATGATCCCACTTATGTTTATGATGTTGGGACTGTCAGGGTGTAAAGTCAGACGTCGATCTTAAATGATTGACGACTTTCATCCATCGCGGGTAAGAGATAACGGCTCGCATGACACACGGCGCCATGTTCACACCCTCAAGCCGAGTATCCTCTTTGGTCTGATGAACGTAACGGTTTATCAAGCACATGCATCTTGCCGGATAGTAGAAACTGCGTTACAACACTCTGCATGAGCGAAGTAGAACAAAAAAAATCGTTGCATTTTATACAGGAAATTGTTGAGGACGATCTCAAGACCGGCAAATGGGATGGGCGAGTCGCTACTCGTTTTCCGCCGGAGCCTAATGGCTATTTGCACATCGGCCATGCGAAGTCGATCTGTCTTAATTTTGGACTGGCGAAACAGTATGGCGGCACCTGCAACCTGCGTTTTGATGACACCAACCCCATCAAAGAAGAACAGGAATACATCGACGCCATCATCGAAGACGTCAGCTGGCTGGGCTTTGATTGCAAAGATCGGATTTTCTACGCGTCGGATTACTTTCAGCAGATGTACGACTGGGCGATACAGCTGATCCAAAAGGGATGCGCCTTTGTCTGCGACCAGACACTCGATGAGGTACGTTCCTTTCGCGGCACAATCACTTCACCCGGCCAGGCAAGCCCTTTCCGCAACCGCAGCGTTGAAGAAAATCTCGATCTGTTTGAGCGAATGAAAAACGGCGAGTTTCCAGATGGCTCGCGTACGCTTCGTGCGAAGATCGACATCGCTCACGCCAACATGAACATGCGCGACCCGGTAATGTACCGCATTTTACATGCGATACATCCACGACTGGGCGACCAATGGTGTATCTATCCGATGTACGACTGGGCCCACGGGCTGGAAGATTCCATTGAGAACATTACACACTCCGTCTGCACGCTCGAATTTGAAGATCACAGGCCGCTGTACGACTGGTTTATCGATCAGCTTGGTATTTATCATCCTCAGCAAATCGAATTCGCACGACTGGAATTAACTTACACGGTGATGAGTAAACGAAAGTTGCTGGAACTGGTTCAGGAAAAAAGAGTGTCGGGTTGGCATGACCCGAGAATGCCCACGATTTCTGCCATGCGGCGTAGAGGTTTTACGCCCGAAGCGGTTCGTAATTTCTGCGAGCGAATCGGTGTAGCCAAGATGAACAGCACGGTGGACATTCAGTTGCTGGAACACTGTGTTCGCGATGATCTGAACAAACGTGCGCAACGTGTGATGGGCGTTATCGACCCACTGAAAGTAGTCATCGAAAACTACGGCGAAGATCAAACCGATGAGTTGGACGCGGTGAACAATCCCGAAGATGAATCCGCAGGAACACGAAAAGTACCGTTCTCGCGTGAGCTGTACATCGAACGGGGTGATTTTATGGAAGACCCACCGAAGAAATTTTTCCGACTCGCACCGGGTCGGGAAGTTCGATTGAGATATGCTTACTTTGTGACCTGTACGGATGTGGTGAAAAACGATGCTGGCGAAGTGATTGAGTTGCGTTGCATTTATGATCCCGCAACCAAGGGCGGTAATTCGCCGGACGGTCGCAAGGTCAAAGCCACCATGCACTGGGTATCTGCGAAACACGCCATCCAAGCAGAAATCCGGCTCTATGATCATCTATTCATCAAAGAGAATCCCAACAAAACTAAAAAGGGTCAGGCGTTCCAAGACCATTTGAATCCCGATTCGCTTAAAACGCTTTCCAACTGTTTTGTTGAGCCGTTTCTTGGCAAGGCCAAACCGGGCGATCGCGTTCAGTTTGAACGTCTGGGTTATTTCTGTGTGGACCCCGATTCGACAAGCGAAAAACTGGTGTTCAACCGAACGGTAACGCTGAGAGACGTCTGGGCGAAGATGAATAAAAAGAAGTAGCGGGCATTTTATTTCCTAAGTATAAGGAGATTCAAGTATGAAGTATGCCATGATCATCATATCTTTTCTATTCATGTTTGTTTGCGGATTTATTCTTGGCGGATTGTTTCTTATGCCGTATCTGCCACCCAGACCGGATCGACCTGTAACAATGTTTGAAACTGCCTTTTGGATCGATAATTGGATCGGCCTGATTCTGGGATTGGGTTTGGGGATTTCATCTGCACGAATAACGTTTAAAAGCCGCAAAAAACTAGATGCATAACACGACATTCGACGTTAAATCTTCAGTTACATACATATAGCACATAACAATCAACAAATTATCGGTCTTTTTTCCTTGTATTTTACCCCCCGTTTCGTTTACAATACGGTCCTATTGGGGTGATGGGGGATAGATCAAACACCGCCGCTTCACCAAGCATTGATGCCTATAATGAGTGACCCTCTTCAACGGGGAGCGCATTCATTCAACGTTAATGCAGAGATATAGTCACTGAGGGGAAATTTGTACATTCTACGCAATGAGGGAAAAAAGCAATGATTCATAGAACCAAAATTCATCTGGCCGTCGCGATTGTAACATTACTATTGGTGGGACCATCGTCGGTGTTCGCGTTTCGTAACGGACCACCCCCCGAACGTAACGGCAGCACAGATAGCGACGGTTTTTCCTGTCAAGTATGTCACGGAACCACCACCGGTCCCGGCTCGGTTCAAATTATCGGCGCTCCCACCACCTATCAACTGGGCGAGTTTTATAACCTCACCGTTCGCGTTCAGGACGACACAAAGTTGGGTGCGGGATTTCAAATCAGTGCGGAAGACGCAGGCGGTGCTCACGCCGGTTTTCTTATCGTCGCTGACCTGACCAATACCAAATTGAACTTCGAGTATGTCGACCATACCGCAGCAGGAGTTGGCAACGCCGTATCCAACTGGGCATCATTGGGTAACGCAGCCGAGTTCGACGTTTTGTGGGAAGCCCCAGCGACCGATATGGGTCCCATCACCTTTTGGGCGGCGGGTAACGCGATCAACAACAATTTTTCAAACTCGGGCGATATTGTTTATCTCACCAGCACCACCGCGACACTAGCCGCAGAGGTACCCACCGTCTCACAGTGGGGTATGTTGGCGATGCTGATTCTAATCATGACCGCAGCCACACTTGTCATCAACCGGAATCAATCAGCCGTTGTGTTGCCTGCAAAAAAATAATACAATACTTCTGCTTAATTCGGGGTTGGCATTTCACGAATCATCGCGACCAACAAGGCTATTGAGGTCTGCGCTGTACCGCCCGTTTATTTTTCATGAAGGAGAATACAATGTCTGCACAAGTCAATCACATTCCCGAAGGGTTCGCTACTGTCACACCACACATGGTGATTCGTAACGCATCTGACGCGATCGAATTTTACAAAAAAGCGTTCGGCGCCGAAGAAATCATGCGCATGCCCGGTCCTGATGGAAACGGCATCATGCACGCGGAAATTAAAATCGGGAACTCCATGATCATGATCGTCGATGAAATGCCAAGCATGCAGAATTGTGTTTCACCGCAGAAGCTTGGCGGGTCAACCATCGGATTAACCATATACTGCGACGATACCGATGCGCTGTTTCAGCGGGCGATTGATGCCGGTGCAACCGAGATCATGAAACCCTGCGATATGTTCTGGGGCGATCGTTACAGCAAAATGAGCGATCCGTTTGGCCACGTTTGGGAAGTCTGTACACATATCGAAGATGTATCACCCGAAGAATGTGGCAAACGTGCAGCGGAGTGGTTCGCCAACATGCCCAAAGGTGAATGTAGCGCGTAACTGATTCCAGAGAGATTACTAATAAGTTTGACTCCTTTCTTTCCCCCTCCTTGAGGGGGATTGAGAGGGGAAATGCACAATGAACACGCCCCACTTCCCTCTGATGGTCATCCATAGCAAAGTAGAGTAGCGGAGATGCTACGCGATCCTATAATAGCCACATGATGACATTCAAAAATTCATACGAAGATAATGCCTACGCAGCGGCCTATGATAAGCTGGAATTTCCCGGGACGTATTACCTCGCCTTTCGAGACCTGCCCTGGATTTTGAAAAGACACGCCGGCGGAAAAAAGGCGATGGACTTTGGCTGTGGCACGGGTCGGTCCACGCGTTTTCTTAACGGTTTGGGATTTGAAACCGTCGGCGTGGACATCGCCGAAGAAATGGTTCAAAAAGCAAAAGCCAACGACGATGCCGGGCAATATCTGCATATCAAAGACGGCGACTTAAGCTCGTTTGAAGATGATACGTTTGATCTGGTTTTGTCGACTTTCACCTTCGACAACATTGCCACCGCGGAAAAGAAAATCGAAATTTTTAGCGAGCTATGCCGAGTGTTGAAACCGGATGGCCGGATTCTTTCGCTGGTTTCGTCACCGGAGATTTATTGGCATGAGTGGTCTTCTTTTTCGACCAAGGATTTCCCCGAAAACCGGCAAGCGAAGTGTGGCGAGGTGGTGAAAATTATTGTTACCGCACTGGAAGACAAACGACCCGTGGACGACATCATCTGGCCGCACGAAAATTATCTCGACGTGTATAAAGAGTCCGGTTTGGATGTGCTCGAAATCCAAAAACCCCTCGGCCGCGAAGACGATCCCTGCGACTGGGTTAACGAAACCACCATCCCCCCCTGGGTGATTTATGTGTTGGGGAAGGTTTGATTGATGTTAGTAGGTCGAGCTATGCCCGACAACACCGCTTGAGTCAGCCAAACGATTCATTATGTTATATCAGCCCTGCAAGGGCGGTACTTTTATAGCCTCGGGCGTGAGCCCGGGGTTTGAGAAATCGGTATAACTCCACCCCGAAAGCGAGGCACGGTACCCCAATAGCACTGGCGGGCAAGCTGCCAGAGGCACCCAACGATTATGCGTGCCTCGCTTTCGGGGTGGGAAAAAATAATCAATCTACATAATCCCACGGCTCGCGCCGTGGGCTAAGTAAAGCGTTTCGTCCCTGCGGGACTGTTCGTTACCCACAAGGGTCACAGACCCCCGGCTGGGGGTGACGCTACAGTGTTTGTCGTAATATTCTTTGTGCCTTGGTGATATGTAGCGGAACAATAAATTCTGGTCAATTCAAGGGGCACCGGCTATAGTCGTACATTGCGGCCAAGGAGAAACCGAAAATGACGATGAGTAGTTTGGAAAAACGGCGCAATGTGGCCATCCAATTGTTCGACGACGTTGAAGTGCTGGACTTCGCAGGCCCGTTCGAGGTGTTTTCCGTCACCGGGCAACGTGAGGGTGATGGCTATTTTAACGTCTACACGGTAGCGCAAGAGAACCAACCGATCGTGGCGCGCAATGGACTGAGCATCAACCCTCGTTACAATTTCACCAACTGTCCCAAGCCCGACATCCTCGTCGTTCCGGGCGGGTATGGAACTCGACCGGTCATGAATAACACTACGGTGATCGAGTGGATTTCTCGCACAGCTAAGGAATGCGAATTGGTACTGTCCGTTTGCAGCGGCGCGTTGCTGTTAGCCAAGGCCGGTCTGCTTGAGAATCAAAAAGCGACCACACATCACTCCGCGATGGAAGAATTAAAACTCGCCGCACCGAATACTCAGGTTTTAGAGACGCAGCGAGTCGTTGATAATGGCCGGGTCGTGTTATCCGCGGGGGTTTCGGCGGGCATCGATATGGCCTTCCATGTCGTACAACGTCTTTTGGGTGAAAGCGTAGCTGAGGAAGCGGCGAGTTACATCGAGTATCGACGAGTGGACGACTCAGTTCACGGGTAAACAAATTTGCCCATGCCACATGTATTTATCGTAATTTGTAATTCGTAATTACATTGCACCCATCGCTTGCGCTCAGGGCTCTGATTTTTGTTTCCAGTTAATTATTCCGTCCCCCACCCTTTTCTGATGAAAAGAATGGGGCACCCATTCGGTGCGAGAAAGGATTCACTCACCAGCGGTCTTATACTAGGCCGCTTCCTCACGGGCGCGTCTCGTAAAGAAACCTCCCCCAACCCCTCCTTGGTAAGGAGGGGAGCTTTTGCGCCGCCCACAAGGATCACAGACCCCCGGCTGGGGGTGACGTTACAGTATCTAAATCTGCAACTGATCGCGGAGGTATTCCACGCAGCGGGATTTGTCGATGCGCTGTTGTGAGGCGTCGTCGCGGTTACGTACCGTAATCGTATCGTCCTCTTTGGTCTGGCCATCAATCGTAAAACAAAACGGTGTGCCAGCTTCGTCCATACGCGCGTAACGCTTCCCAATCGATTGTTTCGCATCATACTGACACATGAAACTTCGTTTGATATCCTGATAGATCGGCTCGGCGATTTCCGGCATCCCATCTTTCATCACCAGCGGAAACACCGCGGCTTTGATCGGAGCCAGTCGCGGATGAAACTTCATAAACTCCGGACTCGCCCGGTTTTCGTCAAAACTATACGCCTCGGTAATCGCAGCCAGCGTAAAGCGATCGACTCCGGCTGACGGCTCGATCACGTGCGGCACAAACTTTTCCTTCGTGGCGTCGTCAATCACCGCAAAGGCCTGATCGTTTTTCTTGGCATGCAAGCCGTGCTGATTTAAATCATACGAGCCGCGATGAGCCACCCCTTCCAGCTCCTGCGTTTCCTCCGAAAACGGAAAGAGATATTCAATATCGGTGCAGGCTTTGCTGTAATGAGCCAACTCGTCCGCATCCTGCTCGCGCGGTTGAAGCTTGTCGCTACGGATTCCCAACGTCTCATACCATTTGAGCCGTGTATCCCGCCAGAATTCGTACCACATCATTGAGTCGTCTGGATTACAGAAAAATTCGATCTCCATCTGCTCAAACTCGCGAGAGCGAAACGTGAAATTTCGTGGATTGATTTCGTTACGAAAGGCTTTACCGATCTGGGCGATCCCGAACGGTATTTTCACCCGCGTGGAATCCATCACATTTTTGAAATTGGCAAAAATCCCCTGCGCGGTTTCAGGCCGCAGGTAGGCTTTGGAGGTGTTGTCCTGCATCGCGCCGACATGCGTCTCAAACATCAGGTTAAATTCACGAGCTTCGGTTAACGAGCATTTATCAAACTGACCAGCCATCTTGCTCGGCTTTAACGGGCAAGGCGTGTCTTCCAATTGATCTTCGCGAAACCGACCCTTGCAGCCATCTGTTTTGCAATCCACCATCGGATCGGAGAAACCGCCAACGTGTCCCGACGCCTCCCATACTTTGGGGTTCATAATGATGGAGCAATCAACACCGACCATCTGAAATTTTGTACCGTTGGGTCCGTCCGGCGGATTTTGAACCATATCGTTCCACCAGCAGTCCTTGATGTTTCGTTTCAGCTCGGTACCCAGCGGACCATAATCCCAGAAGCCGCCGATGCCGCCGTAAATCTCGCTGCTGCCAAAAATAAAACCACGCCGCCGACACAACGCGACGATTTTTTCCATCTTGTCTGCTGGTTTACTCATTGATATTCCTGATTTCTTACCTGATCACCGGGTGCCACGGTCAAGCTTTGCTCGTCCGTGCTTTGCTATCTCAAATTCATGCACAAACTTATTTGTCCATGCCGCCCATCATATGCCCACGCAACACACAAATATGAAGCGGGAGGCTTGCCACACAACAATGCCATTACATCGGCCAATTATGCACACAGCGTCAGTGCAAGCCCCCCTCCTGTCAAGTGATTCACACGACTGAGTAGCTATGATGAAGGCAATATGCGGCTCAAAAAAGCGATCCATAACTGAAATTAAACCATATTGACGGGCAGGTTGGTGTTCACTATTCTTGGCGTTGATCATGAACCATCGACCTCGACAACTATTCATTTTATGCTTCGTGGCCGCGCTGATGGGCGGGTGCGGGCTGAAGGAAATCCGCAGCAAGACCAAGTTCGGCCCAGAGTTTCGACACAAAGGTTCAAACTCAACCAACAGCGTTCGCTGGACCGCACAACAGGGTTTTGATTTCAAGTGGAAAAAAGGCTGGTCCACCGGCATCACCTATCGCCGACGCGATACCGACAATGGCAACGGCGATAACGACAACGGGGTGTGGCTTGATTTTTCGTTTCCCATCTGGAAGGCCCCCAAAAAGAAAGATAAGGACAGCAAAAAAACGTCGGAATATATTTCCGAACTGGAACAACGCATCACCCTACTCGAATCCATGTACGATGCGGTGTTATCCAAACATAAACAAAATAAAAATAGCGATACTTCGTACTCCATCGTTCAGCAATCCGCACCCAGGCCGAATGATCCGTCGCTGAATCCATAAGGAGTTTTTTAACGTGAAGAATCAAAAAATATCGGGGTGTATATTAGCCGTCGTGGGGTTGTGTCTGCTGATGAACACCGGCTGTATCGACGCGGTTACGGACGGGCTTACTTCGGGCGTTTCAGATGGACTCTCCAAAGTCATTGAAGATTTCATTCAATCCTTGGCTGCGAATTTGTAATCAGCGCCGCCTTTGTTTGAATAAAAGAGGTAACTGCCCATCCATCTTGGATAGCGTCGAGGTTTGTCCAGGATGAAAAGTATTTCGACTTAAATACCCGCTTCCTAACGGGCGCGTCTCGGATCACTTTCTATTTATTCGTCTTCGCGTTCCAGCGCAAATTCATCGGGATGAGATCGTTCGTAGGCTTCTTCCTCCACACGATCCGCCTGCACATCGGCACGCTTTTTCAAAATTTGTCTGATCACCAGATTCACCGCAAGACACCCGATGATTCCGCCTACGCCATATCGAACAGCCTTGGCGACAAAGAATGTAGCGACCGCCGCGATCAGAGCGGAGATGATCCAGCTTGCAACCACCCAGATCGCTCGACCGAGTTTTAATTCCGCGTCACCTCGTTGAAAAATTCGATCCGCCATCCCCGTAGCTACCACCGCCGCGAACGCTACATAG
>CBDTZI010000067.1:0-11581 GCA_965364865.1 uncultured bacterium
GGCGGGCGTCGACGCGGGGTGATCGCGACGAGCTTTTAAGCTGGATCACGAAGGAACGGTTTTTAATTCCGCACGAAGAGTCTCGCCGGGCCTTGCGGCAGATCGCACGGGATACAAATTCATCATACGCGCGGGTCGCGCAGTGTGACAAGCAGCTTGCGCAGATCGTGAAGAGTGTGCTGGAAGATGATCCGGAGTTTTGCGAGCTGCATGAGCGTAAGAAAAATGATCCCGAAGGTGTACATCGCCCGATCGATGGGGAGCTGGAATCGCAGGTACGTCGGGTGTGTTCGCGGGAATATGTGCGGCGATATCAGGAGGCGGATGAGGACCGGCGTGCACAGATGTTACAGGCTGTCGTTCGTGCGGCTGATGGTGATGTGGAGGTGATGATTGATGAGTTGTTTTGTGAGCTGAACTCGACGGATCGTGAAAAACTTTTTTTGGAATCATCGCCAGTGAAACGTAAACTTTCAGCTCCCTCACGGTCGCTGCTCTGTAAAACGCCACCCACAAGGGGCGACGTTCATGAGGGGTGACGCTACAACTTCTCCCCTTACTAAGGAGGGAATACAAGGGGGGTGTCTTTTCGTGATTATCATTGGCCGCTTCCTTACGGTCGCGGTTCGGAAATCGCCGGTTCTTTGTTTCGGGGCGCGGAAAACATGGGATTCGTAGAACACTGGCGGGCAAGCCGCCAGTGGCACCCGAATTCGTCAGTGGCACTCGGCGCCGCCCACAAGGGTCACAGACCCCCGGCTGGGGGCGACGCTACAGTAGGCGAGTAATAGTTCTGGATATTTTCGCATCGGCGATATTGCCTGATTGAACATCCTGCATATCAAGGTTCAAATGGTGATGAGTGTCGTGTTTGGTCCTATAGAAAAATTATTACGCGATTCCAGTGGGATTTTACTCAGATGGCCCACGTTTTTGCTCGATAAACGATGCGAAGTCTAATGAAACCGCTCTAAAATTTATCGGGTGTTTGAGTAGAAAATTTTATGATCGCTGCGATATCCAACAATTCAATGCTTTCGGCGCTCTTTGGCCCGGGCGTGGCCCGCGGGCAGCGGGTGAGTCAAGCGCAAGCCGATCACCGCAGCGTCGATGCTTCGGGTGGTCTGGAAGCGTCCGATCAAACGCAATCGATTGATGTCGTTGAGATTTCCGAAGCGGGTCAAGCGGCAGCCAAAGTTGGTCAAACCGTGCGACATCAGGTCAAAATGCGACGACAACTAATCCGCTGACCGATGAGAATTCAAAACCCCGCCTGGGCGGTCAGGAAGAATTATCGCAGGAAGATCAGCAGCAGGTTAAAGAGTTAAAGCAGCGTGATCAGGAAGTTCGTCGTCATGAACAGGCTCATAAAGCAGCTGCGGGTCAATACGCGACGGGCGGTGCGACGTTTGAATATGAAACCGGCCCCGACGGCAAGCGATATGCGGTGGGCGGCGAAGTGAGCATCAGCACATCCGAAATTGCGGGCAATCCTGAAGCGACCATTCAGAAGATGCAACAGATCCGGCGGGCTGCCCTTGCGCCGGGTCATCCTTCCGGGCAGGATCGCTCGGTGGCTGCCCAGGCGCAGTCGGCGGAACGTGCGGCGCGAACGGAACTGGCTGATCAGCGACGGGAAGAAATGTCGGGCGTTGGACAGGGTGAGTCAGCTGCAAATTTGAAGTCTACTCAAAACAGTGAATCTGTAAACGATACCCGTTCGGGTAACGCCAGAGGACGTGGTGGAGCCAGGATCCATGCTGTCATCGGAACGCAATCCAATATCGGAGTCGCTAGTGGTGGCGAGCTTCTCGACATCTTGGCGTAACAACCATTACTATAACTGGCGATACTCACGCTCGTATATATAATACCATTCATGTGCGGGCGATTTACATTAACACGATCGATCGAGGACCTCGTGGATGAGTTTGATCTTCCACCGGATTTCCACGCGTCCGCAATTTCAGCACGTTACAACATTGCACCCACCCAATCCATTCACGCGGTCGTAGCCGACGCTCAGGGCGGTAGTCGAAGTTTGCGCAAGCTTCATTGGGGACTTATACCGTCGTGGGCGAAGGATCCCGGGATCGGTGCGAAGATGATCAACGCGCGGGCGGAGACGGTTGCGGAAAAACCCTCGTTCAAATCCGCGTTTCGCAGTCGGCGGTGTTTGATTCCGGTGGATGGATTTTACGAATGGAAAAAAATAAACAAAGCCAAACAGCCTTACTACATCCGAATGCAGGATGAAGGCGTGTTCGCTTTTGCCGGGTTGTATGAACACTGGCAGGGGAATGACTCGACGGTGATCGATTCGTGTACGATTATTACGACCGAGCCGAACGCGCTGATGGCGGAGTTGCATCATCGCATGCCGGTGATACTGTCGCGGAAAGATTATGCGCGCTGGCTTGATCCCGGCCTGCAACGGACAGAGGAGCTGCAATCTTTGTTGAATCCTTGTGCGAGTGAAAAGATGATCGCTTATGAGGTTTCTACATTGGTGAATCGTGCGACGAATGAAACTCACGCCTGTATCGAACCTGCACCGCATTAGAGTGACTGAAGTCCAATTGTAACGTCGCCCCTTGTGGGCGGCGCAACGACGACTGGCACGGACTTACGAAGCTTGACCGTGGCACCTCAAATCAATTCATGCCCGCGCAAGCTAAAGCATGCGGCTCAGGATTTATATTTTAATTGCCTTAATCCGAAGTGCTTTGTTTTTCGTCTTCGATCAGAAAGAATTGATTCCACCAGATAGCGAACCGTTTGTCGATGATGGGTATTAGATCTCTCACGCCAGTAACATTCCTATACATTTCCTGAGGAACAGGTCCAAGGGTTGCTGTAATTTCGAGTGTTTCTTCTTCGCGCAGAATGGTAAGATGAATTTGACCACCCGGGCCGGTACCGCGAATGATTTTACTGAAATTATTAAAAGCCTGTTGCTGGTGACCTTCCAGCGGGTTGCCATTACATCCTATGATGACATCATCCTTTAACAGACCCGCTCTTTCCGCACCAGTGTTGGGCGTGATAACGTTTAATTTTATGCCGTAATGCCCTTCAGGGATTCTTGGATCATCTGAGTGAGTGGGCATTTTACGAGCCATCTGAATACCCAGAAAACCTTTTTTACTCAGTACATGATGTGATCGATAGGATTGATGTACGATTTTTTCGATGCGCAACATAGATTCAAGCTCGTCGGATTCATGATAAGCGATACGCAGTCTGGTAAATGCGGTCGTACCGATCGTGAGTAATACCTTTGAAGCGTTTTCACGTTCTTTGTATTGTGGAGAATTCAACAGGGGAATGAGTCTGGTGATTTCAGCGGCGGTCCCTTCATCCACGGGCAGGCGAAACTCATCGTCTGTAATGAGTTTCTCTTCCAGGGCATTGACTTCATCCTGAACAGTTTGATCGGTTTGGATTTGACCCAGCGTGGGAGTTATCACCCACATTAACAGTATGATCGTGGGTGATATGATTTTATATTTTTTCATGATCAAACCTCATTCTCAGCGAGTGTTGTTCTTTTGAACGGTCAAACCCCGGAACCTATATTGTACTGATATACTTCGTTTGTCATCTATATCAGAGCAGGCTACACAATTCCTTACACACCGTGTCGATGTCGGCTTCTAAAAGTTCATGATGGAACGGCAGGGCGATCGTTCGGGAGGACAAGGCTTCGCAGATCGGAAAATCACCCAATTTGTAACCAAACTGGCGAACATAAAACGGTTGCAGGTGGATCGGGGCGAAATAGTTGCTGCATTGAATTCCCATATCGTTTAACGAGGATAATATGCGATTGCGATCCTGCGGTGAATAATCATCGCTCAAACGAACGACAAAAACAAACCAGCTCATTTCGACATCGGGATGAACCCGCTGCAAAGAAATACGCGACTCGCCGGACAACCGATTTCGATACCTCGCTTCGACCCGGCTTCGAGCGGCGATGATCTCATCAATCCGTTGCAGTTGAACGATACCCATGGCGCACTGGATATCGCTGAGTCGATAATTGTATCCCATTCTTTGATGGGCCAACCAGCCGCCGCCCTGGTCGCGGCCCTGATTTCTCAGCGATCGACAAAGTGTCGCTAGATCGTCATCATCGGTAACGATCATGCCGCCTTCGCCTGTAGTGATCTGTTTGTTGGGATAAAAGCCGAACACGCCGGCATCTCCAAAACCGCCAGCTAATCGTTTGTTGTATCGACTGCCCAGCGCTTCGCAGCTGTCTTCGATCACGCGAAGGTGATGGCGATCCGCGATACCCAGAATCGAATTCATCTCCGCAATCTGTCCGAACACGTCAACCGGAATGATGGCTTTGGTGTTCGGCGTGATGGCTGCTTCAATTTTTTCCGGGTCGATGTTCCATGTGTCGGGATCAACATCGACGAAAACGGGCTTGGCCCCTTCCATGATTGCGCAGTTTGCGGATGCGATAAATGAAAAGGGAGTAGTGATGACTTCATCGCCCGCGCCAATCCCCATCGACTGGATCAACAGATGTAGAGCCGCGGTCCCGCTGGAGCATGCGATGCCGTGTTTTCGATCGCAATAACGGGCGAAAGCCTCTTCGAACTCGGGCAGCTTGGGACCCAGGCTCAGCTGCGGTGTTTTTAAGACGTCCGTAACCGCATCGATCTCCGCCTGCGTTACGTTGGGCCTGGCCAGCGAGATCGCGTGGGAGGTTGATTGTTGGTTGGCGATAGCCTGTTTTTGCGACATCAAAATCTCCAGCCCGGTCCGGCGATTCTATTCTTGTGGCGAACCGGGTGTTCCTACATTATAGTGGCTATATTCTGCGACCGATACGTTGTTGGCTCGGATAGATTGTGCTGATTCGATTGTCATTCTGGTCAGATCACGAGGTCCAGCCCTATCGGGTGTTTTATCGGCACAAAATTGAGAATTGTCATCAATTTCGCAGTTAATTTGGACGACAATCTATTCGATATCTACTACAGTGAAGGATTATGGTGAGAAAAATGTCGGGGAAATCCAAAATGAAATCTATGCCCTCAACTGGTTTTAAGCGGCGTACCGGGTCGCCACTGCTATCCGATAAACTGTGGAAAGAGGCGATCCACAAGCGCACCGCCAGGGTGGGAATTGTCGGCATGGGGTATGTGGGCCTGCCGCTGATGCGGACGTTTTGCTCCGCGGGATTTTCCTGCCTGGGTTTTGACGTAGACGCCACCAAAATTAAAAAACTCAACGCGGGTAAGAGTTACATCAAGCACATCCCCTCGTCGTTGATCAAAGACGTTGTAAAAAAGGGTTTATTTTCAGCGAGCGACGATCCGGCTTCACTGCAAACCTGTGACGCGATATTGATTTGCGTTCCCACGCCGCTGACGCATACGCGCGACCCGGATATGAGTTTTGTCGAAAATACCGCTCACCTGATCGCGGACAACATTCATCGCGGGCAGTTAATCGTGTTGGAAAGCACAACTTATCCCGGTACTTCGCGCGAACTCGTAAAACCCATTCTGGAATCGAGCGGCTTGAAGGCGGAGACGGATTTCTACCTGGCCTATTCGCCGGAGCGGGAAGACCCGGGCCGTACGGATCATACCACCGAAACGATCCCCAAAGTTGTGGGTGGGATTGGTCCCAAAAGCAGCAAGATCGCAGCCGCGTTGTATGAAGCGGCGGTTACACAAGTCGTGCCGGTTGACAGTTGCGAAGTGGCGGAGGCGTGTAAAATTCTGGAAAACGTCTACCGCTCGGTGAACATCGCGATGATCAACGAGTTGAAAATGTTGTTCGATCGGATGGACATTGATGTGTGGGAAGTAGTACGAGCTGCCTCGACAAAACCATTTGGTTTTCAGGCGTTTTATCCTGGTCCGGGACTGGGTGGCCACTGCATTCCGATCGATCCGTTTTATCTGACGTGGAAAGCCCGGCAATATGAGATGTCGACGCGATTCATTGAATTGGCTGGCGAGATCAACACCTCCATGCCCGACTATGTCATTTCTAAAGTGGTGGACGCGCTGAACGTCAAACGTAAGGCGATTAACGGCTCGAAAATTCTGGTGCTGGGCCTGGCCTATAAAAAGGATGTGGATGACATCCGTGAGTCGCCTTCGATTGAATTGATCGAAAAACTTCAACAGCGAGGTGCGAAGGTGGATTACAACGATCCGTTCGTAGCCCGCACACCCAAGCAGCGCGAACACAACTTAGGTATGACCAGTAAAAAATTAACGGCGACCATGCTCAAAGCCTATGATTGTGTCCTCATCGCGACAGATCACACCGAGTACGATTATGGTTGGATCGTGAAAAACGCAAAGTTGGTTGTGGACACCCGAAACGCCACCGCGAACGTCAAAACAGGTAGAAACAAGATCACCAAGGCGTAATTTTCTAAAAATACTATCTTTTTCAAGTTTTCTGTTGCAAGACACTTACGATATGCCCTAGAATATACCACTCTGGTGCAGAGTCGTGGTGCCCTCCGCCACATCCCTGACCGCCATTGGCGTCGATTTTCCTCATTAACTTTATAAGAATTGAGGTGCTACCGTGACGCATACGAAATTATCATACCTTAACAGTAGATTTTCCATTAGGTCGGGCTTTACGCTTATTGAGTTGTCTGTCGTTGTGACATGTTTTGGGCTGTTGATCGGCCTGGCTCAGCCGTCGTTGCTTACGGCTCGCAACAAATCCAAGTTGTCTGTTTGTCTGGATCGTCTGCGGGCGATTGGTGTTGCGTCTGCACTATATAGTAACGAAGATCCCAGCAGCATGGCTATTCCTGTTCACCCGTTACAGTATGCACAAGACCCTGCGAATCCCACTTACATCGGTGCGTATGAATGGGGCGGTAAAAGCGGAATCGGTCGACCGGGTTTTGCAGATCGTGGTGGAAGCGGTGTATTGAGTAGTAAATATGGAACAGCTGCGGGATTCGGTCCGGCTTCAAGACCGCTGAATAATTATATGTATCCACATGGATTTCTTGACAGTAGTGATCCCTATGATCGTAATGGTGCAGAAAGAGATACTTTGTTGACGCTAGATGCTTACAGGTGTCCTGCTGATGACGGACCGCCCGGTGGTGCGCATTGTCCGGATTGGATAAACAATCCGCATCGTACATCCTACGATCATTTTGGAAACAGTTATGCGGCTAATCTCTTTATGATTAGTAGTGCTGGGGGCGGTTATTTGAGTAGCAATTCGCCCTATCTTCGCCCCGTAACCCGTGTGCCGAACCCTTCTCGTGTTATTCATTATGAAGAAAACATCGGGCGCTGGGCGTGGGCGGCCAAAAGAGAAAATGATGCTTGTCAATGGATCGGGCAAGGCGTTGATCCCGGTCCGACCAAAGGGATTCGAGGATGGCATGGTAAGGATTGGATTTTTAATCGGTCGTTTGTGGATACGCATGCCGAACGCCAGCAGGTTTATCTTGAAGGGACGCAGGATGCTGATGGCTACGCCCTTCATTATTTCAATGAATTGGTATATCCAGGTAATGAAGGTCAACAAGAACAGTTTAAATGCATTATCATTCGCGGCCACGGTTGGCAAAAAGATACGTTGCCCAATGATCCTATACTCACCGGATTGGTGTCGAGTGGTGTTGGACGTGGTTCTAACGAAGATTGCGTTCAATCGGATTGATAGCACTGGATGACATAAGGTGTAAGGAGTTGTAAACCATGATACAACGACAAGCCATAATCCTATTTTTTATTTCGTTTTCCAATGTATTAATGGCAGATCCACCGCCCAATGACGACTGCGAAAACGCCATTCATATCAGTGGCGAAGGCATCTTTCATTTTGATAATACCGAGGCGACAGAAGATGGTTTCGGAGAATGCATCGTCGGACTATTCGATCCTCCCATGAGTGCAACTATACCACATGATGTCTGGTATTGCTGGAAGGCGCCGGATACTGTCGGTTTCGGCTCGATTTTTCCCTTAACTGTTGAAACATGCGGCGAAACCACAGTTGATACCAAAATCGCTATCTATGGTGGTGGTGATCAATGTGCAGTATGTTCAGGTTTAGATTACGCTGTATGCGCTGACAATAATTGTATTACTCAATCTCGCGTATCTTTAACTGCTTATGTAGGATCGTATTACTTAATCCGTATCGGTACTTCAACCGATCCTGAATTGAGCGGTGGGAGTGGGACCTTCTCCATCACGCTTGAGGAATACCTTCAATCGACAGATCCCCCTCCACCGGTAGAAAATTGTCAGCAGAATATTCCCTCCGATGCGTTTACCAGCGATGGTCAGAATATGATTGTCGCGGATAATTTTACACCAGCCGAAACGAGTACAGTGAACGAAATTCACTGGCGAGGCGGTTATTTCTATGGAAATGAAGATTGTTTGAACAGTGATGATGCGTTTGAAATTCGTTACTATCTGGATGACGGCGGTCTGCCAGGACCGCTCATTGCCGGACCGTTTAATAATCAAAATAGTTCCCTGTATGAATTCAAGAAGAGTACGACCGGCCAAGCCATCAACGACGAAATCCGCGAATATCTATATTCGGGCGTTCATGAGCCGTTGCCGATGATTGGTGGCGAGTGTTACTGGATTGAGATACGCAATGTCTCGCAGGATGTCTGTACGTGGCACTGGGAAATTGCAAACGGTGGGGATGGATGGAGCGTGCAGGATGGGCGTCTGACCGGAAGCCCGGATGGCTATGATTCGACGGATCGAGTGCCGGAGGATATGGCGTTTTGTTTGGATCTACCCCTGGCCCAGACGGGCGAATGCGACATCACGCCACCTGTGAATGATGTTTGCTCGAATCCCATAGAGATTTTCGAAGGCGATACTTTTTTTGATACGATCGGCGCGACCACGGTGAACACTTCTTATTCTATCCGAGACTGTTATTTCCCGTTCAACGATGTTAATGTTCACAATGACATCTGGTTTGACTATGAAGCTGACTGCACGGGGGAAGTTGCGATTGGTTTGTGTGACAGCAACTACGACAATAAAATCGTAGTCTATCATGATACGGATTGCCCTTCTGATTTTGAAGCGATCGTCTGTAACGACGACGCATGTTCGACCGATCCCGCGTTTGACTACTTGCCGGAAGTGTTAACTTACGAAGAGCCAGCCAGTGGTCAGGTCTCGACTATTGAATCCCAGAGTGATTGTTTTGAAACTCACGATACTCCGGGTTGTGACGACCCCGAATGTATGGAGCGCGTTTGCTTTTTTTCTGAGTATTGTTGTTTTTCACTGTGGTTTCCGGAGTGTGTCAGGTTGGCGAACAGGCTGTGCTTAAACGCACGCGCGCGGGGCCTACAATCGGAAGTTTCTTTTTCAGCCATCGAGGGTGAGTTTTATCAAATTCGTATTGGTGGTTATCGCGGAGAAATGGGAACGGGCACGATTCATCTGCGCATGGGTGAAACTGATCCTCACAACAAAAACATGCTCAATCTCGCCGCGTTAATAAACTGCTACACCGGGTCTTGCGAACTTTCGTCATGTGACGAAAGCATCTACGAAACACCCTGCTGCAAATTGTATGATTTCGATCGCGACGGGGATGTGGATATCGAAGATTTTACACGAGTACGTGATGTTTTAACCGGCCCGTGATGAAAGTTGGTAACGCGATATTTACTTGCTCCAGTGGGTAACCGCGTTTTGGAAGACTGTGAGGCCGTCGGGCGGGTGGTCGTTATTGCGGCGGGTCCAGTGGGGATGATGGGTGTGTTCGAAATGGCGGTCGGGATGGGGCATGAGGCCAAAGACTCTGCCCGTCGGATCGCACAATCCGGCGATGCCCGCCACGCTACCATTCGGATTTGCAGGGTAAGAGTCACTACACCCATTTACGTCTACATATTTCACTGCGATTAAGCCCCGCTCTTCGAGTTGATCGGCTACGGTTTCAGCGGCGGTGACGACTTTACCCTCGGCGTGCTCGATGGGCATTTCAAGGACGGTATCTTTTTTCAAAAACACACAATGATCGGTGTTCACCTGCAAGCGTACCCAGCGAGCTTCGAACCTGGCGGAGTCGTTGTACGTTACAGTGACTTGATCGGTCGCGGTGTCCACGCCGGGCAGTAATCCCATTTTCACCATGACCTGAAATCCGTTGCAGATTCCCAGCACGCCTCCGCCGCGATCAATGAGTTTTTTCAGTGGGTCGGCGATATCGTGTTGCAGGCGTTGGGCGAGGATGACGCCGGCTGCGATGTCGTCACCGTAACTGAATCCACCGGGTATGGTTACGATTTGAACATCGTCAAGGATCTTCGGCTGCTTCGCGAGTTCGTTGACGTGCATTAGCGTCGGCGATGCGCCGGCTATTTTCCAGCAGTGCATCACCTCTTCGTCGCAGTTGATCCCGGCGGCTCTGATTACTAATACGTTGACTTTGCTCATTTTTTCGTCTGCACTGTGTAACACCCTGTTGGTGCGTGATTGTTGATTGTAACACCGCGCGGGCTAAAGCCCGCGGCTCGGGAATAAAAACTATATTTACCTATGTGCGTAGCACAAATTACATACCGCGTGAACCGTCCATCGACAACGGTAAACGCCATGCGTTGTTCAAATCTGTAATCGATAGATTGATCGAATCGCTGTCATCACACTGTATTATTAATCGTGGTTCATTTATAATTTTTCCGATCACGTCCAGGTTGGCTGACTTCGCATCCTCAGCCGTCATTTCCAGCACATACGTTGTCGCTATCGGAGCAAACCATGAGTGATGGTAGAGGTCGCTGTTGATGTTCGCATTGGCTCCGAGATTCGATGCGATGCACATTTCCGCGATCGCGCCCGCTAATCCGCCGTCGCTGACATCGTGGGCGGCTCGAACTTTTCCGCTGTGAATCAAATCCGCAACTTTACAATGGAGTGCGTGTGATTTTTCCAGTGAGGCGTTTCGATGTTTCTGGGGTTCGACCACGGGCTGAGATGCGACAACAATCACGTTGCCCGCAGTCTTGAAGTCGATCGTTACGCACTTGCCAACATCCTCCACAATTCCCAGTGCGCTGATTAACAGTGTGCCGGGAATGGCTAATTGTTTAGGTAATCCGGTTCGTTTCGATTCTTCTTCGCTCATCGAAAATTCGTTGTTGAGCGAATCCTTGCCCGAAACGAACGGTAGGCCATAGACGATGGCTGCGTCTCTCGCGCCGCAACAGGTACGCACCAGCGAGCCGAGCGATTCCGGGGCTTCCACCTTGGGCCAGCAGAAATTGTCTAATATCGCGGTACGTTTGGGGTCTGCACCCACACAGATGATATTTCTAAATGCTTCGTCGATAGCTGCGATGGCCATGATGTACGGGTCGATTTCGGTAAGCTCCGGACATAAACCGCACCCGATGGCGATCCCGCGCGTGCTGTTGTAAAGGGGTCTTAATACGGCTGCGTCCGACGGACCCGCACCGGGTCCGACCAGCGGCTTGACCACACTTCGACCCTGAACTTCATGGTCATATTGACGGATAACCCATTCTTTGGAGGCGGTGTTGTATCGGCTGAGTTCGTGTAACAAATGA
>CBDTZI010000068.1:0-11496 GCA_965364865.1 uncultured bacterium
GCTCGGCGAGCACATTCATCCATTCCTCCGACCATGTCGATGACATCTCGATGCTGCGATCGGGGGAGTCGACGAGTGAACGTCGAACCATGATGCACGCACCCGGCCGTTTCCGCAGACCACGTGATTCGAGAATCGGCTGGAGCTGGATTAAAATATCCGCCAGTAAAAACGGATCCGCCGGACGGCCTCGTCGATGAATTTCGTGAATTTCATCCACGATGGCGCTGTATTTCTGATCGACGTTGCGATACATCTTGTCGTTGTGATCCATTCGATTGACCGGTCGGTTGGTGGGGATTTCAACCACGTCGAGTCGATAAATTTTATCAAACTCTGTCGCTTCGGTGACCGCCGTTCCGGTCATGCCCGATTTGATTCGATAGAGTTTGATAAAATTTTGAATCGTGATCGTAGCCAACGTTTGTGTTTCTTCTTTGACGGAAACGTGTTCCTTTGCTTCGACCGCCTGGTGTAATCCGTCGGACCATTGTCTCCCCACCATCAGTCGCCCGGTAAACGGATCCACAATGACGATCTTGCCGCCCTGCACGACGTAGTCCCGGTCGCGGTGGTACACCTTGTGGGCACGCAGCGCGTTTTCGATCAAGTGGGGCCATTCCATATTCGCGCCACTGTAAAGACTACCCATGTCGAGCAGCTCCTGGGCGATGGAGACACCATCGTGGGTGATGCCGGTTTGTTTACGTTCCATCTGCACGATAAAAAAGCGTCGATAATGTTGGGCCGGGGGAATTCCCAGCACGTTGTTTTCGTACATCTGAATGGATTCGACGTGATCGTCAGTCAGAAAATCAGGCCCCAACGCCGGGACGCCGCCATCCGCATCATCTTGGGTGGTGGAATCGTCATTGGCTGCGTCGGATTTTTTCTTACCCGGTTGATATCCCAGGATGCGCATCGCATCGTCAAGCTTCGGTATGTTTTGTGTATCGCCGTCAAACTTCTCCACGGTGGACATGACCTTGCGATCCCAGGTGTTCTGTTGGCGTACGAGTTCTTCAGCTACTTTGTTAGCCCGTGGATAACGAGTGACGTCATCGTGGGCAGAGCCGGAGATAATCAGCGGTGTTCGCGCCTCATCAATCAGAATCGAGTCCACTTCGTCGACAATGACATAATCAAGGCGGCCTTGCACCTGATCTTCCCTCCGGTTCTTCATGTTATCCCGAAGATAATCGAATCCGAACTCGCTGTTTGTGCCGTAAGTGATGTCACAGGCGTAACCGGCTCGACGCAGGCCTTCCCGGCCGCTGGGGTCCAACTGAGATTGAATGAATCCGACCTTGATACCCAACAGCTCGAAAATCGGAGCGGCGAACTCCGCATCCCGTCTCACAAGATAATCGTTCACCGTGATGATGTGTATTTTTCGTTCGCACAACACGTTTACAAACGCGGAGAGGTGACAGACGATTGTCTTTCCCTCCCCGGTGCGCATTTCAGCGATTTTACCTTCGTAAAGAACACGGCCTCCCACCAATTGACAGTCAAAGTGACGGTGTTTTTGGGCACGGCGAGACGCTTCGCGAAGAACCGCGAACGCCTCCTGGTTGATTCCTTCTGAGTCCAGTGTTTCGATAAAACCTGCGTTCCGCTTACGATACTCTTCGCGGAAGTATTCATCAACGCGTTTGGCTGGCTCCAGCGACATCCACCAGGTTTGCAACGGTTCGAGGTGGGTTTGAACACGCTGATGAAGATCACTCACTTTTTTTAACAGATCGTCGGAGAGTTCAACGCGTATGCTTTGTTCGAGCGCGGGCCGGTCTTCTTCGGGGAGTTCGCTGAGGTTCTCTATGGCGATGCGTTCGGCGTATCGTTGGTCGAAGTTGTTCTGGGCGTCCGGTTCACGATCGTTGATCGGAGCGACCAGGCGGTTATAAACTTTTAAGATTCGATCGTTTCGCGTTCCGAATAATTTACGCGGAATCCCCGTAATTTTTTTGAACATCACCGACGGTATATTCAATACTGACATTATTTTTTCTTTCAGTAATATATTTTATGGTTTTTTATGATGGTACAAATCGCAATGATCAAACGGTTCTTCTTTTGATGAAAAGAAAAATTTACGGGCCGTAGAGACCGCCGATTTGTGCGAAGGCGATTTCGCGAATCCGCAGTGCTTCAAGCGTAGCGGCTACGAGGGGCAGTTGTCTGACGAACAGCGAAGTCATTTTTACGGTGGATAACGATTCACTTTGTTCGGTGGTCAGCGGGGCGGATAAATAAGGCGTAGAGATTAACACGATGTTACGGTTCGCGTAGTTTGTCGATTTAACGCGACGGGGTGAATCCTGCAAGACGGAAAAGATGGCCAGTGTGGTGAGGCAGGAGAGAACGAAACCGAATCTCTTCCCGGTGGTCGAGTTTTGCGTATTGGGCTTTGCGTATGGCTGGTCCATGGCGCGGATTATAACCGCGCCGGCCATAAAAAAACAGAGCCTCGATTTTCCATGTGAAAAACAGAGACTCTGATGAATAGCGTGGTACGGATTACTCTATACTTCTTGGTTATTGCGGGGCGTTGGAGCCGTAGAACAGATACGCTTCGCCGCCGTGTCTGACTCCAACATCGGTCTGTTGATCGCGACGAGGATCGGCCAAAATTGCACCGATGGCAATATCCGCCCGGCCATCGCCGTCCACATCGCCTACACTGGCCAATCCTTGCGATCGACCTTTGCCAGATTTTTCAAAAATACCACCTTGGGGGATACTACCTGCATCACCGCCACCGAGGAAATCGCCTGCTCTGCGGCCTACGATCATAAATCCGTCGAGATTTCTTTGACCCAGTTGGGCGATCGAAATAGTCTTATTGTTTTCTTCGCATAATTCCACACCATCACAATCGTCATCCGTTTTACAAATCTGGCCACCCGTTGAACAGGTTTTAATCAGATCCAGACGATTGCCGCCGTAAAGGACATAGACGATTCCGGCGAAGTCTAATGTGTTTTCGCCACGAACTTCGTCTGCAACACCATCCTGATCGCGGTCGATCCCCAGCTCTGTAAGCTCGTCAATATCGTCGCTTGGATCAGGATCAAAACGAGGCGATGAAGAAGGAGCTGCGATCAATAGATCGTTCAGCCCGTCGCCATTGATATCGCCCGCGTTGGCCACATTAAATCCAAACCCGCCGTTATCATCCAGCGGATGGCCTTTGATGCGAATAGCCACCGGCTGATCATCCAGCGTGCGGCGATCCAACAAATCATCCACTGTGATACCGTTTTCCGGACTGAGCACTTTGTTATTGCCATATACGATTACAATTTCACCTTCGTTGCTATTCGCGCCCGGGGCACCAATAATGAGGTCGGAAAAACCGTCGCCATTGAAATCAATGTCCGATGTAATGCTCGCACCAAATTGACTTGCGTTCGTGGAGCGAATCATCATCCCGTCCAACCGTTCGGGATTCGAGGCGGGATCCAGTTTAAGTTTTCCCAGCAAATAATGACCTTCGCTGGATGGACCACGACGATAGGCGATGTACACGCGGCTTGCGGTAGGTGTACCGATTGCAATATCGTCTCGTTGATCACCATTATAATCTTCAATACCCTCCATGACTTGGATTTTGTCACCAGTGTCGCCTGCAATACGCAAAGAATTAGTACTGGTGCCATTATCGATGTTAGTACCATCATCTCGAAGGCCGCAATAATTGCCCCCCCCCGCGATATATTGGTGGGGTGCAACTAAATCATTTGACCAATAGTTGATGTTGCGCATCATGTAAGCAATGCCGGAATTGGGGAACGATTCTCCCACCGTTCCAGTAAATGCCGATCGATTGGGTGCACTAATAATGATGTTAATCGGGCCGCCATCGAAAATCTCACTGGTTGTAATCGATGTGCCAAACTTAATATCGGTTGCAGTGCCAATGATTCTGGCACCACGAGGTTCTGAGGGTACAGCAGTGGCTGGCAAAAACCCGGAACCCGTGCAACTTGGAACGACGCCTGGTGGAAAAATTGTTTCGCACTCAAACGGACCTGTATCGGTTGTAAGAATCTCAAAAGTTGGTAGAGGAGATAGAATTGTTTCGTATGCCGGTGGAGCCAACTTGCTGACAAATCCATAGTTGGGTCCAACGATCGTATCAAATACTTCATCAGTTCCTTCAATACATTCCGAGAGGTCCGGATCATCAGGAAATTCTAGATTATCCTCAAGTACATCTTCGATAGTGATGTCAGGCTCAGATACCGAAAAACTTTGTCCTACATCGTCTAATCGTATTACCGGAGAGAAGAAGGAATTCGGTTCAGCGAGTCTGCTGTTATTGCTGCTTAGAATCACCACGCCGCCGCCGAGGAATTGACCCTCGGTACATAACTTAAAGTTATTGCAAATGGAATTTGTGTTCGGAAATCCAAACACGAGTTCGCCCAGATCGTCATTGTCTACATCGGGAATGTAGGTAATGTCGCTCAGTCCATCAGTTTCATCCGTAGAACCAGCTGTCTGCATGCCGTTAATGGTGACCCCGGTAAATCCGAATATTCCAACTTCGTTCAAGTTGTATTCACCGGATAATTTGTTACTGCCATTGCCGCCATAGATGATATAGGCTTCACCCACTCCAACACCAGATGGATTTGAAAAGAAGGGTTTTGCGAAGCGCGAAGCGATCACGAAATCATCGAAGTTGTCGTTGTTGAGGTCGCCCGCAATACTAAGCGATGAGCCGGCGTTGTCTTCAAAGTTCACACCGCCAAAAATAGCGCCGTCCACATTGGAAGACGAATCCGCCAAAGAACCTAACCAGAAAATTTTGGGTAACGTCGAAACACGGATTCTACCCGCCGCTGTTTCAGTGATACTACTACCACTTCTGAGAAATAGCGTAACGGAAATCTCAAACAATCCCGCTGAATCATGGCTAAAGACCGTACTCGTCACACTGATGGGTACGTTAACCAACAGATCAGTGGCAGCACCCTCTGGATCACCGGCACCGTTAATGCGCTGAGCGGAAACCGAAATGGTACCCAACGATTCCGGGGCGTTGGTGGACCATGAGATATTGACATTTTCATCCGGCTTGACCGTGACCAGTTCATTGGGCGTGTTGACGACGAGGGTGACAGATGCAAATTCAATTTTTCTAATCGAACCGTCAGCATATTCCGTAACCGCTTCATTGATGCCGTCGTCGATCGTTCCCCCCACAAAATAAGTTCCTTCATCCAGGTTGATCGGAAACGCAATCGATGTCGTGTTGATCGAAACGTTGTTGTTCAAAGAGGTGATGCCATTGTCCGGGTTACGATCATCGTCATAAAAAATCTTCATCGTGGGAGTCGCATTCGGCTCATCCGCCGAGGCACTAAACACAATGTTGAACGATTCGTTGCCGAACAAAATGGTTTCACTCGATCCGGGCTGAGAAAAAGTAAGCGTCGGAAGAATCGGGGCATCCGGCTCTACCACACGTATGATCGGGCCATTCGTATCGGTCGTGGGGATAGTCGCAATACGACTTTCCAATCCGCGAGAAACCGTTGAGGCGATGGAAAATCCAGAATCCGTCGCTGAAAAACCTATCTCATAATCACCCGGTGAAAAACCATCGGAGATGAATATGTATTCGGCGACGTTGCCGGTACCTGTCAGCAGCGGTGTACCCAGCTGGTCCGCGGGAACATCGGTGGGATCGTTAGTAGACAGGAAGAACAATCGCCAGTGAACCGCATTTTCAGGATCACGGGCATCCGCTTTAATCGTGACATTGGTACCCTGTCGCACGGTGGTGATCGATTTAAGCGGTGAGATGAATCTCGGATCCGGCGATCCTTCAACGGAGATCACCGCTTCGCTTTCTTTGCGAATGACAACGCCGTCAACAGTAACTCTAATGCCAAAACGAAAAGAACCGATACCGGACAAGGCCGGATCAAAATTAAACGCCTGGTTTTCGCCAGCGGGTAGATTTGTGGCGATGACCACTTCTTCTCCGATGGCTGCGCTGTTGGGGCTTGAATCAGCTACCTCAATACGAAAACCAATAATCGAGTTGTTCTCATTATCAAGGTCTGGATCGCCGGTCACCGAATAGAGAATGGAAATCGGCTCTTCGCGTACGGAGATGCTGATCGAACTGACCGGGGTAATCAACTCCGCGGTGACTTCTTCAGGAACATCTGTTCCGGGAGGTGGGTCGGTACCGGGATCGGGGGTCACGCTCGGACATCCGGTCGAGACTACCAGCAGCGCGATACACAACCCCGCAAAAAATTGATTATAAGGACGCCATCGATTGCTGTTTTTCACCGTCAAATCCATTGTAAGATTACTCCGAAATCTCGTCGTTACGAGGAGTGGATGCCGGGTACGCCCCGAACACGCACCGTGTTCCAAAATTTCTTGCCCGGTTGCTTGCACCTGGGTAACCCGTGGGTACGGACACCACCCACGAACCGCACAAAAATGTCCAGATATGAAGTTATATGTGTAGGTTAAGCGACCTGTCAACAAAAAGGCCACTCAGATGCAAGGTTCCTTTCAAATGCCCAATAATATCGTATTTGAGTGTGTACAGGGCTGGGTAGCCAAATGGAGAGTAAATTTTTGTGGATATCGCCTCGGCCAGGCCTCCAGATGGTAAATTCGCGGAGGGGGTTTGAGAGGAGATTTTGCGATTGGCGAAGCACGGGTATAACACCATAACTTGGCTGCTTCGCGGCTTGATTTATTTTGAAGATGTTCGAGTCAACGCGATGATGTTTCTGAGAAAGGCCGGTGTCTCACTCATGCGGAGCGTGGGTGGGGACGGGCATCGTTGGCTTTTCGTTACGCGATTGAAAGTGATTGGATCGATTTGATGTCTCAACAGACCCCGCATAGGCCGCATCGAAGCCATGGGCAATCGGACCCTCCCGACCTGGGTGGGAAGCGTGCATTGGTCGTGGGGCTGGGTCGGTTTGGCGGGGGTGTCGGTGTCACACGATGGCTGGTTCATAAGGGTGCGAGCGTGGTCGTCACCGATAACGCACCCGCGGAATCTCTAAGCGATTCGATTCAGGAGCTGGCTGATCTGGACGTCGTCTTTCATCTCGGAGGCCACAACACTGATGATCTCGATGATATTGACCTTGCGATATTGAATCCGGCGATCATCAAAACGCGCTCTGAATTTGTTCAGGAAATCATGAAACGCGATATTCCCTGGTCCACGGAGATGAATCTTTTTTGCCAACAGTGCAAAGCGTCCATCATCGCGATTACCGGTAGTTATGGAAAAAGTACAACCTGTGCGATGCTCAATCATGTGCTGCGATCGTGCAGGGATCAAGGAACTGCGAATTACACTGGTGTTCACCTGGGTGGAAACATTGGTCGGTCGTTGTTGATGGATTTGCCGAAAATCAAACCGACCGATCTGGTGGTGTTGGAAATGTCCAACGCGCAGCTGGAAGATATACCGCGAATAAACTGGTCGCCGGACCTTGCGGTGATGGTCAATGTTTGGCCTCACCATCTGGATCGCTACGATGGCTTTGAATCTTATATCCAGGCGAAGTTAAACATACTCGGATCACATTCAACCGTGAACGCAACGCAGCTGATTGTGGGTGATTGTGACCAGGATGCTGAGGCGTTAATCGCGGATCGTGTTAAACAGTGGTCGATCCCGACGGTCAAATACAAGCAAGCGGACCCGCCGGTTCAGTTGCAGATTTCAGGTACCCATAATCAACACAACGCCAATTGCGTGCTGTCAATCGCTCAGGTGCTGAATCTGGACAAGGCAATGGTTCGAGAATCGCTGCAAACTTTTCGCGGACTTCCCCATCGAATGGAATTTGTGCAGCAGATCAAAGGCGTGGACTATATCAACGATTCCAAATCGACGTCTCCCGCAGCCATCCTTTCTGCCCTGCATTGCCTGCAAAAACCACTTGTAGTGATCATCGGCGGGCAACACAAACAGCAGGTATCATTTGCGGAGTGTGCTCGCGAGCTGATCCGATCCTGCCGAGCGATCATTTGTACGGGGCAAACGGGAACTCCGTGGCTGCGCGACTTACAGGGCGCGATCAAAGATTTCAGTGAGTCGGCCTCTTATGAGGCGATCCCTCCCGCAATTCATCAGGCTGATGATCTTGAAGAGGCATTGCGACGGGCGAAAAAAGAAGCACGCACCGGGGATGTTGTTTTATATTCTCCCGGTGCGCCGAGTTTCGATGCCTATCACAATTTCGCCCAGCGCGGCGAACACTTCGCACGACTGGTGACGTTGTAGTGCCGTTTCCAAAAAGGTCGTGTCGCCTTTCTTCCCCCCTTATTTTCAAGGGGGGATCGAGGGGGGCGGTAGGCATGTAACTAGGTACTGGAGATAAGAATTTAGTAGCATGTAAAAACCTCCCCCAGCCCCTCCTTGGTAAGGAGGGGAGTGAAAATGTTGCATTACCATTTTGGAAATGGCAGTAGATTGTATGCCTGCATGGAAAGTGGTTGAGACACAGCTGTTTTATGCGGTTATTCACTGTCTTGCGTTTGAGATTGTGTGTTCAGAAAAATTAACGCCGTCGGCCAATCCACCATTGGCCCAGCAGCACGGTGAAGAGTGTCAGGATCGCGCCGAGGCCGCCGATGCGAACACGCTCGATCAAATTTATCGGTTGATCCTCCACGCTGCACGTTTGAAGTTCGATATGAGATGCCTCTGCGGAAGCGGCGTGTTGATCTTCCAAATCCCCAAGTCGGTGATTCACTTCGCTCAGATGAGACTGCAGCGACTGCAATCGAGAGGTCGCCAGCTCCGCTTCAAACAACGCCCGCTGAAACGACTCCGCTTCATCAGCAGTCAGATTCAGATCCGACTGGATCGTCACCAGTTGCTCAATCGTTTGATCCGCCGAGCTGCGTACTTCATTGACTAATCGGGAGGCGGCTTTCATCTGTTCCTGACGTTGTTCACGGGCCAGGGCCAACGCCTGGGTGCGTAAATGTCGATCGATCGAAGAGATTTGTTGTTGCGTTCTGCGGAATAATCCGCGTCCACTTTTTAAGGCGGTATCCAGACGAAAATTAGAGGGTGTTTCCATGCGGCCCGCTGCGAATTCAAAACGGTGATGGGCTGACTGTACGCTCTGGAAGCTGCGCACCAATTCGGACTGCAGAACATAATAGCGAGCTTGATCGTTCTGGCTTTCTCCGATGTGCGTAACCCTCATGCGCAAGTCGGAAAGATGTTTAGCGGTGGAATATAAAAAATCATTCATCTTCGATCGAATACGATGGTAGGTTCTGATGATGTCGTCGTTGTAGGGGTTGATTTCAAAGCGCCGAAGCGTCACAAATTCTTTGGTCCAGATTTGTACAAACGGAGCGAGTAGCGCCTCGTAAGACTGGACTTGCAGTTTGAGCTGTTGCATCTGTCCTCGAATCTCCTCGCTGAGCAAACGGCTTTGTGTATTCGTGATCATGGTGTGCAAGGATTGAACCGCGGAGGATAATTGTTGCAGCGGACCGGAAGATTGTTGCCAGACATCCAGGACATAGAGCTTGAGTTCGGACAGATTCACCTTGAGTTCCTGTAAATCCTGTTGCAACGTACGATCCATCTGCAAAATTTCTTTTCGGTGTTGTGCAGAAACCACGCCAATCGAAGGTTCCGGTTCGGATCGCAACTGGTCAAGCTCTAGAATGGCGAAAGTGAGTCGTTCTTTTGTGTGTACAAAATCTTCGTGTATGTGGTCCCATTTGTTGCGTAGTGAATCCAGGTCTTCACTGGGATTGTCCGCAGGCAGCTTGGCCATCAGGGTGTCCGCCTGCCCCTGCGCATTGATCAGCCTGCTCTGCAGCGTTGTCAGATATTCACTGAGAATTTTTTCACCTTCGGTGGGCGTGGACAGCGTCTGTTTTCTCAGAGATTCCATGTGGTTGAGATATCCATCAGCCAGATTTGTGATGCGTTCCAGGCCAACCTCTCGGCGGGTCGAGGTGATACTTAAACGAAGTTTGTTGTCTTCGGGTGCATCCACAAACCACGATCGTTCGCTCGAAGGTGTCGCCGTTTCATCCACCAGTCGATGCCACGCATAGTCCAGTAATTCTTTTCGATAAAAGGATTGCTGATAGCTAGTGGGGACACCGGTGAGCACGAAGCCCACGGTGCAGCGATATTCAAATGGTTCTGAAAAAGTCAACGCCGCACCCGCAGCCAGGGCAAACAGCAGGGATAACAACCAGCTCGGTCTTCGGCGTATGGATTTATTTGAACCCACGGAGCGCATGTAGTGTCCACCGGCTGTGGAGAGATCGTGCAGGGCAGAATCTTTTTCGATGGCTGCGAGCGGCGTTGTGGTTTTTCGTGGGGATCGAGCCGGCGGATGAGCCTGGGTGTGAGGTTGTGGTAAGTCAGGTTTCACGTACGTTTCCCCGCGATAAACTTTCGATCCGAGTACGATCGTCGTCCCGAAGTGTCCAACCGACCCCGCCAACATTCTCCATCACCTGGGATGGTCTTTTGGCTCCGATGATCGGAGCGGTGATCCCGGGTTGAGACGCCGTCCAGTTGATGACAAGCTGTGACACTGATTTATTGTAGCCGTTTGCTATGGATTTCAAGCCGTCCACGAGGCTTAAATTTCGTTGATATCGATTCCCCATGAATTCGGGGTCTCTGGATCGGATGTCCGAAAATGTGCTGGAGGGATCAAATTTGCCTGTCAAAAGCCCCTTTGCCAAAGGGCTGTAAGGGATGACGCCCATCTGATGCTCCTGGCAAAACGGAATCAATTCGTCCAACGCCCGTAAATGTAACATGGAAAAGGGCGGTTGCAGGCATTGAACAGGTCCGAATTCTCTGGCGGCAGCCATCTGATCACAACCGAAGTTGGAGACCCCGATGGCTCTGATTTTTCCTTGCTCGAGAAGTTTTGTCATGGCCTCCATCGTTTCTCGCATCGGTGTATCAGGATCAGGCCAATGACACTGATATAAATCGATCACGTCCGTTCGCAGGCGCCTGAGGCTGTCCTCGCACTCTTTGATAATCGAATCCTTTTTCAACGATCTTGGTGGAAGCTCATTTTTATTTTTGGGGAACAGTTGACCGCATTTGGTGGCTAGTATCACTTCGCTTCGTCTGCCGTGAATGGCATTGCCTACGATTTCCTCACTGTGTCCCAACCCGTAGATCGGGGCGGTGTCGATAAAATTGATACCGCAATCCAGTGCCTGGTGGATCGCTGCGATGGACTCTCGATCATCGACCTGACCCCATGTTTCAAAAGTCGCACCCATCGCCCATGTTCCAAGGCCGATGATTGAGATTTCCAGACCGCTCTGACCCAGAGGACGTTTTTCCATTTTTTTCATCTCCTGATCAAAGGACTCTGGAGTGGTTTCCAAATGAAAGATGGCCACCCAAACCACATTTGGGTAGTACACTGTTGTTGATTGGTTGATACTATCTTGGTAAATGGTCTGAGACAAGAAAAACCC